>JAGBLA010000122.1 GCA_017635675.1 Ruminiclostridium sp. | reverse complement strand
GGAACCTCTAAAAACCCAATTTGAGAGAAAAAGAGCTATCCACGCCGTCTACTGCGTCAAACCTCCTAACCGGGCGCCAGCCCGGCTTCGTCGGCTTTCCTTGTATCCGACGCGGCTATCTCATTTTCTCTTTTCAAAGCGGTTTTTAGAGGTACCCTAAATCCAATTAAGGCGGGCTGTTATCAGTCCGCCTTAGTTCATGTGTTTTCGGGATAAGCCACGCCGTATTTAAGATAAAACTCCCTGATGTCGCGCTCTGTTCTCACGAGCTCGGAGAAGTGCAGCTTCTTGTCGTGTCTGTCATAAAATCCGATAGTTTTCTCGCCCGTGCAGGTACTCGATTCGAGCTTTATGTCCGCGGCTGTGTAGCCTTCGGGTATCTGTATCGCTTTACTTTTCATTGTCAGTCATCTCCCAGTAGTATTTTCGCCTGCACTCCGGAAAGTCGTTCATTACCCCGTGCTCGGGGTCGTAGAAAGTCCCGTGAGAATACAGCGACCAATGCCAGCAGCGCGGGGTCTCAAGACTAAGCAGCGCCGTGTCGGGTAGTTCCGCTTTCGAGTGCGCCTCAAGCCGCCGCGGTGAAAGCGCTATACCGTGTGAACCGAGATATTCACGCATTTCCGCAAGCTTGGTCTCGCGTTCGTTTTCAAGCTCACTGCACACGGTCTGCACGCTTATACCGGTTATCATCGCGATGACAGCCTGTCCGCACTGCAGGTCGGTAGGCTCATGCACGTAGATTATGTCTTTTACCATGTTCATTCTCCTGTCATTCTCCGTATCAGAAGCCGTCCGTTGTCCTTGAGCCATTTGTCACAGCGGTCATAGTCGGGGAATACCTTATATACCTCGTCGTAGAACGCTTTTGAGTGGTCGTGGTGTATCAGATGACACAGCTCATGCACAATAACGCTGTCCATGACCTCGGGCGGTGCCATGACAAGCAGACAGTTGAAATTCAGATTACCTCCGGTGGTGCAGCTTCCCCAGCGGGTCTTTTGATTTCGTATGGTAATACGGTTGTATTTAAGCCCCATAAGCTGCGCGTAGTACGCCACCCTCCGCGGTATAAGCTCACAGGCTTCTTCCGCCATGCGTCGTATCTCCGTTTCTGTGAAAGGACGCGTTTCCGCAAGCTCGCGGTTTTCGGCAAGACGTTTCTGAACGTGCTTTTCGATGACATTACACTTTTCGGTGAGAAAAAGCTCTATCTCCCTCTCGGGCAGCCTGAGGGGAGCGCGCACGATTACTTTTCCGTCCTGCCGCACCTCAGCGGACATTGTTTTGCGGCGGCTGCGGATTATTTCTATATCGGCTGATATGCCTTCAATTTTCATAGACTGTCACCCGTTTCAAAGGAGTTATTATGGATAATAACGGTTACGATTCAAAAAAGATACGCAAGCATATTATTTTTTACGGCAGGGTGCAGTGCGTAGGTTTCCGTTACCGTGCAAGCTATGCGGCAGACTGCTACGGAGTGAGCGGCTGGGTAAGAAATCTGTACGACGGGAGCGTGGAAATGGAAGCCGAGGGCTCCGAGCGCGACATCGACAACATGATAACAGCGATAGAAAAGAGTTCGTATGTGTCGATAGAGGATATGTGCGTAAAGGAGATACCCGTGCAGGGTACATCGTATTTTGAGATAAAATAAGATTATTATCTCTTTTTCTTTGTCTTCTGTGTTTTGGGCTTTGCCTTTATGAGCTTATCGCTGTTCACGATAAGGATATCGTTTTCCTGTATCAGGACACGTTCATTTGGCACGATAGTGAGTTCGCCGCGTATTATCATATAAACGCGTATGCTGTAACTGCGGCATATCTCGTCGGGAGCGAGTCCGATAAGCTCGCTGCCTTTTTCACAGAGTATCTCGCCTACCTCGCGTATATCATGGAATTTCTTGTCCGAGTGTTCGCTGCGTGAATATTTCTCAACAAATCCCGCGCTTATGATACCGGTCGGTACCGCTACCGCGCAGACACCGAGAAAAGCTATGATTATGGCGATTATCTTACCTGATACCGTTATCGGGTAGATATCGCCGTAACCTACGGTAAGCACGGTTGAAACGCTCCACCATATACCGGAAAACGCATTGTTGAACACTTCGGGCTGTGCCTCGTTCTCCGCGCCGTACATAGCGAGAGAAGCCGCGAGCATCAGAATTATGATAAGGAACAGCGATGATATGAGCTGATTTCTTCTTTCTTTCAGGACATCGGTTATGACATGAAAAGAGTCATACTGTGAGTTGATGCGGAACAGGTGGAATATACGCACGATGCGAAGTATGCGGAACACCACGAACCCGTTGAGAAAAAAGAACGGAAGAATTGTGAGCAGGTCAACTATCCCCTCGGGAGATCTCATGAACCTCAGCACCGAGCGGTACTTTTTCTTTCTCGGGTAAAGCAGGTCTGATGTCCATACCCTCAGCAGGTACTCAACACAGAAAATTATTATCGTGATGTATTCGACGACTTTGAGCAGCGGCATTATGGGTGCGAGCTCCTTGAATGTCTCAAGGAACATGACGAGAATATTCAGTATTATGACAGCTGAAATGAATATATCAAATGCTCTGCTCGGAAGATCTTCTTTGTTTCCTATCTGTATTATATCAAAAATACGTTTTTTATTCATACTTGCCTCCATAACGGAAAGTATGTTTACATTATACCACAAAACAGCGTCCGCGTCAATCGCCTTATCCATTTTCATTTCAGGGGTGGTCGGATATGTTTGCCGCCTGTAACTTTTCTGAAAAACTATTGATTGTTCGGAAACTATATGATATAATAAAAACAATAGTGTGATTATTCGGAAAAAGCAGGGGTGAACGGTGAATGGAGCGCTGTATAACAGCTTTCAGCGCACGCAGTACAGGGCGCGGACAGCTTGACTCGTTCGAGGAAGTATATGCGCGGCTTTCCGGAAACGGGGGACAGCCTAAGCTTATAGTTTTCTCTTCGGATCTTGATAATTTTATGCTTTATTCAGGAGCTTTCAGAGAGAAGTTCCCCGTTTCACAGATAATCGGCACGACTTCGTTTTTAAACTGTTCCGATGAGTGTCATGCGGAGCGCGGGCTTGCGGCAATGGCGATATACAGCGGTATAGACTGTGCGGGCGGAGTGCTGGAGGAATGCGGACGCTGCCCGGTGAAGTATATAGGTGAAGCCGAGACAGCCATATCGCTGCTCAGGCTCAGCAAGGAGGACACTGGCAGAACATGCTGCCTTGAGTTTACCTCGGCGCATGGAAACTGTGAAGAGCTTGCGATAGATACGCTCCGCAGGGCTGCGGGAGGAGCGGATATACCGTTGTTCGGAAGCTCCGCCGGTGTGAAAAAGGGTACATCGTGCTCGTTTGTTTCTCTTAATGGGAGAGTATATACGGACGCCTGTGTGTTTATGTACTTACGCAATACCCGCGGCAGGATATCGCTTATACGAGGCAATACCTACCGTCAAACAGGACATTTTTTTCAGGCAACAAACGTTGACTGTGAAAAACGCACGGTTTACGAATTTGACGGAAGAACGGCGGGAGAATATCTTTCTTCACTGATAAACATTGAAATACCTGTATTGGAAAGAGAACTGACTTTTCATCCGATAGGACGCATATATGATGACAATGTCTATATCACAGATGCCAAAGAAATAGGTGAAGATATGTCGGTCACATTCTTCTCGCACATCTACAACTATTCACGGCTTGTGCTTCTTGAACCCGATGACGCAAATAACGTGAAGCGTCAGTTCATTGAAAAGCTCGAAAGCATAGGTTATACGCCGTCCTTCTCAATTGCCGTGAACTGTTTCTTCGACTATGGAGTGTTTGACAGCAAGGGCTTTTCGGAGGAATTCATCAGGTATATCGGGGATAAGTGCGGCAAGTATTTAGGTGTATCCGGCTGCGGCGAACAGATAGATAATATGCATGTAAACAAGACCATGCTGCTTGCGGCATTTGAATAAGACGTGATCGGAGCGGAGAAAACAATGAAAGACATCACAAAGTGTCCTGTTTCCGTAAATGACAACTGTATAGGCTGCGGAAGGTGTATTCTCGAATGTCCCGCACCCGAAACAAATATCTCCGTTTACAGTAACGGACAGAGAAGACTGAAGGTAAACCCCGCGAACTGCATATCCTGCGGTCACTGTTTCAACGTCTGCACCCATAATGCGCGAGTATATGACGATGATACCGACAGTTTCCTTGAGGCTCTCAGAGCAGGGGAGAGCGTATCACTTCTTGTATCCACCTGCTTTTATACCACCTACGGCGACAAGGCTGAAAGGATACTCGGATATCTCCGTTCTCTCGGCGTGAACAAGATATATGATTCAGGTTTCGGGGCAGATGTGTTCGTATATCTTTCCGCAAAATACATAAAGGAATACGGCGGTGACGAGAAAAAGCGTCCGTTCATACTCAACAGCTGTCCGATGATCACCAACTATATCGAGCGATATGTGCCGGAGTCCATCGAATACATCATACCCGTAATGTCGCCGCCGCTTTGTACCGCAAAATACGCACACAAATACCTTGGCGACGATTCAAAGTTCGCGTATCTGAGCTCCTGCGTTTCGCGCAAGTCTGAGTTTTCAAGGAATTTCTCACAGGGGCTGATAGATTACAGTGTTACCTTCGGTCATCTTATTGAGCGGATCGGAGATACCGATATAAGCGGGTATAAGACAGAATCCGACCTGTTCGCTCCTGCATTTGGAAATATCATTTCAGCTGACGGCGGACTTCGGAGTTATATCGCTTCACTGTTCTCCGAAGACGAAATAATAGTGAATTACAGCGGTCTTGATGAAAGAACGCGGGCGCTTATAAGCTCAGTGAGGGATAAAAACGTCCCGCGCCCGTTCTTATCATGTATGTACGGCTGTGAATACGGCTGCGCGACCGGTGCCGGAGCTGAGATATCGTTCCAGACGAATTATGACACATATCTCGGCTCGCTGCAGCGTATCCGCAGAGAAATGCTGATAAAAAAGCACAGGTATTCTTCGCATTGGGAGCTTTATCATGCTATCAGCGAGGTATTTCTGGATATCGACCCGGAGGATTTTATGACAAGCTTTACGGACAGATATGTTCAGCCTCATGATGTGCCGGAGCTTGTGATAAACGACATCTTCGGTAAAATGCGTAAGCACGGCGAGGAACAGCGTCATGTGGACTGCCGTTCCTGCGGATACAAAACCTGTCGGGAAATGGTATGTGCGGCAGCTAAAGGCTATGCGCGCATAGAGGATTGCACAAGATACGTCACAGATGAATTCAGAAGATATCTGTTAAATGATGCAGATCCGCGGCAGAAGACATAAGCCGGGCACGGTGTGTTTTCCTGCGAAAAAGAGGAATAAAAATTATCGGCGCTGCATAGATATAATAAGGAGCCCCGAAAAATAACCGAGGGTTTCGTCCGAATTAGTGCCGTTCCGTTTCCGTGAAACATCGCGGGCGTGGTTCGGTGCGTCAAAATGCAGCCCGACAATTGCCGGTATAATAACAAATGCCTGTACCTATGCAAGTACAGGCATTCTTTATTGGGTACCTCTAAAAACCGCTTTGAAAAGAGAAAATGAGATGATTGCGCCAAATGCAAGGAAAGGCTCCGAAAGCTTGCTGACGCAAGGTGAGGAGACTTGACGAAGCAGTTGGTGCAAGCAGTTCTTTTTCTCTCAAATGG
>JAGBLA010000121.1 GCA_017635675.1 Ruminiclostridium sp. | reverse complement strand
CCTTCATCGGTGGAGTTCAAGCCGAGCAGGTGGTTGAGTAATAGATTTCTCCTTTGATTTACCCTGCCGGGGTTCAAGCTTCGGCAGGGTGCTTCTTTTGAAAACACTTGACATAGTGATGCAAGTATACTATAATATAGAGTAGTAGGTACGGTTCTTTAAACTCAAGTAAAAAATCTAAAGCGTTCGGGAGAGACATCTTTACAAGACAAAAAGTATATACCGCCCACAAACGGCATAAACAAGCCGATTGTGGGCGGTATTACTTTTGTTTTTGAAAATTCCAGCCAGTGTATATTTTTGAGGGGTGGAGAGGATTGAACCTATATATTACCAAATCTTACGATACAATAGCAGCTATCCTCTCCTGCTTCATCATAACCGCAGCGCACCAGTCCCCGACGATCAGACCGCCGCCAGCCACAGCGTGTCCTCTACCGTGTTCTCCGGCAACGAGAACAGCTATACATTTTGCTATATAATAATAGGTAGACCCAATGCCTTTTTCACCAAATTTTGGACTAAAATGCATTCCAAAATATACTATTGTAATTATATTTCACAACAATCGATTAATTTTGTATCATCTTCATTGTGTTGAAAAAATCTCCAAAATATGATAAAATATCATCACATACACCCAACCTTATGATATATTCCGACACTATATATACGAGAACAGCTTCCGGAGGCTTTTCAGAATGGACAAAACATCGGCTGACAAATACATTTACGAATACCGTGACAGGATTTTCGGCTTTGCGCTCGGCAAGACACGAAACATAGATCAGGCGGAGGAACTTGCCTCCGACATCGTATATGAGGTTTACCGCGCGTTTCTCGCAAAGGATAACATTACCAACATCGACGGTTATGTTTACCGTATCGCAAGAAATGTCTGGTCTAAATTTGTGCAAAGGCTTGAACAGGGCAGGAACACGGAGAATGCGGATAACATTACTATCCCCTGCTATGATGAGCATGACAAGGACGAGCCCGATACCGTTGCGGCGCTGCGTAAGGAGATCAGTTATCTTTCCGACCGCCAGCGTCTTGTGATCTATATGCACTACTATGACGGACTGTCGGTCGCGGAGATATCGTCAAGGCTGAACATATCGCGTGGTACGGTCAAGTGGCATTTGTCAGACGCAAGAACTAAACTGAAAGCAGGTATTACTATGAATATTGAGAAAGATTTAGAAATAAACCCGATACGGTTCGGTGATATGGGACATGGCGGATATCCGGGAACCAATGGCGATACTGCCGACTTTTTTCACAGCCGTCTGAGAATGAACATCGCGTGGGCTTGCTACCATGAGCCGAAAACTCTAGAAGAAATAGCCCGCAGTATCGGCGTGCCGAAGGTGTATATTGCCGACGAGCTGGCGGCTCTTGAGGACTTTGGATATATCGACAAGGTTGACGCGTCAAAGGATCCGAGGTTCCTCACAAATATGCTTTTAACGGATATCAGAAGAAGTGAAGATGATACATCATTAAAAAGCATTATTGAC
This sequence comes from Ruminiclostridium sp., assembly GCA_017635675.1. Lineage (GTDB taxonomy): Bacteria > Bacillota > Clostridia > Oscillospirales > Ruminococcaceae > Ruminiclostridium_E. Next base: position 3,616 of record JAGBLA010000121.1, on the reverse strand, counting down.
AGCGCATTGGATACTCTTTGCAGGATATATTTCCCGAAAGTCTTATCAGACTTTGAAGCGGCTCCCGACCACTGGGGAATGACCTGTGACGGGAACGATGTGAATTTTATGAAATACAGTTCCGTGATGATGGCAATAAAAGCATTGCGGTTTACCGACAATTACGAACTGGCAGACAGGCTTATGGTCAAGCGACCTGACGGCGGTTGCTTCATAGCGTATGCTTGTGTGACAGACGACAGGTTCTGTACTCGTCAAATAAAAGATAAGTATTGGGCTTGCGGGGAAATGACAAGATTTGATGTCGGCGATGACCCCAAAATCAACTTATCTGTCTTTTCGGTAGATTGTATGTATTCCGACAGAAACGGCGGCTGGAGAGATAACCTTGATTCTGATTGGAGAAGTCTGACAAAATATATCCATGAAGGCAGGGACAGTCTTATTCCCGAGGAATACAAAAGGCTCACGGATAAAGGCTATATCTTTGAAGACAGGGTACAGCCGGTCATTGTTAAATGTGACACTCCCGAACAGGTCAGAGACTTCATCGACCGCTACGCAATGGACAAAATATACATACCCGCCGAGGTAAAGAAACTGTCGAAGAATATCGACAAAGCCGTGTTTGAACATGATATAAAACATCAGCCGAAGCAGGTTCATGATATCATAAAGCTCAATGCTTCGGACAGGCTCGGCTCTATGAAAATGCTCCCGCGGGTGATCGAAAAGCTGCTTGATCTTGGGCTGCTGACACCCCTCACAGATATTCAGAAGAAGTCTGTATTCTCGATACTTTGTTTGCAGGAGACATGATCACAAACTATTCTACGCTGACGGAGCATACAGTTCCGTCAGCGTATTCCAATTATTGCACGCTAACCTTTATATCCGCAAAAACGCAGTTTTGTATACTCGTCTCAATTACTTGTCAAATCTGTAAAGGTTTGATATACTGTAATTGAGTATTTTTATTTTATAAAATTTTTTCAAAAAATCTGTAACATTTCCGATTTTCCGTCGTTTAACATTATGTAAGGTGAGAGAAGGTGAAGGTATGACTTCGGATACCACGCTTATGGAGCGGGTCGTGGCAGATGATAAACAAGCGTTCGAGGAGCTCATCGGACGCTGGGAGCACAGGCTGACCGGCTTTATCCGGCGATTCGTGCAGGATGACGGTGCGTGCGAGGAGATAGCCGAGGACACCTTCGTCAGCCTGTGGCTCCACCGGAAGGCATACCTCCCGACTGCGGAATTTGAAACATACCTTTTTACTATCGCCAAACGCCGATGTTTCGACTGGCTGAAAGCGCACCGGAATGATGCTGAAATACTTGAACTGCTCGATACTGACAAGACTGCCGACTCAGCGGAGAATGAGTATCTGCGCAAGGAGTTCAGTTCGATGCTGCTTGCCGAGATAGAAAAGCTCCGTGAGAAAGACGGCGACAGCTTCTATATGTTTGCGGTGCAGGGTCTGCCGGTAAAGGCTATTGCCAAAAAGCTTGGTATCAGCGAAGTTACTGTCCGCGTTAAAGTCCACCGGTCACGGGAGAAGCTGAGAAAACTGCTGAAAAAGGAGGGTTTGCTATGAACACGGAACGAATATGGTCGAAAATAGAACAAATCGAACAGGCGGACGAGCTGCTGAACGCGGTCAAAGTCGAGAAAAAGACAGGATTTTTTGAGTTCCTGCGGGATATGTTCTTCGGGCTGGGGCTGAAAAATGTATTCTACGGCGTGTATGACGCGGTGTTCGTGCTGTTGGTGCTGTCGGCGGCAATAATAGTGTCACTGTCGATACAGCCGCGCGACAATTTCGCTGAGATCGGCGTCGAGCTGTACGGGTATGTGTTTGCGGCTTCACCGGTTGCATATTTCGTATTCTTTCTGATATCGTATTTCAAGGAAAAACTCGAAAACTCCTTCGCAGTGAAGATGACCTGCCGCTATACGGTCCTGCACCTGTCGGCGTTCAGAATGTTCGCGGCGGGCGTTGTATGCCTTGTGGTGAATGCCGCCGCAGCAGCAATAATGGCAGACAAGACGAACGCCGATATGCTGAATATAGTGGCAGTGTCGTTCTCGTCGCTGTTTCTGTTTGCGCTGGTCACCATAGCCTCACTGCTGAAACTCGGCAGCAAGGGCGTGGCAGTTCCTGCCGGTCTTATCGCAGTTTCGATCGTGCTTTGCGCGTTCCCGGAATATTCCTCTTTCCTGCGGGATATCCCCACTGCCGCGTACCTCATTCTCGGAGTGCTCTCACTTGCGGCATATCAGAAAATTCTCACGAATATTGAAAGGAAATACAGTTATGTTGTCCGTTAAAAATGTTACAGTCAAATACGGAAATACAGTCGCCCTCGACAACATCAGCATTGACTTCGAGAACGGCGTTTACGGGCTTATCGCTCCAAACGGCGCAGGCAAGACCACGCTGATAAAGCTGCTCTCGACGCTGCTGTTTGCGGCAGACGGAACGGTGGAGTGGAACGGGAAAAGCATAGTCGCGCTTGACGAGAAATACCGCGACATTATCGGCTATCTGCCCCAGCAGTTCGGATTTTACCGCGGCTACACCGCGTACAGCTATCTGATGTATCTTGCCGCGCTTAAAGGCATTCCCGAAAAGCAGGCGAAGGAGCGCGTGAATACGCTGCTTGACGAGGTGGCGCTGCCGGACGTAAAGAACAAGAAGCTCCGCAAATTCTCCGGTGGTATGATACAGCGCGTTGGAATTGCCGCCGCGATGCTCAACGACCCGAAGGTGCTTATGCTCGATGAACCCACGGCAGGGCTTGACCCGAAGGAGCGTGTGCGATTCCGCAATATCATCGCCGGACTTTCAAAAGACCGCATCGTTATCCTGTCAACACATATCGTGTCCGACGTTGAGAGCATTGCCAACAGGATCGTGCTGCTCAAAGACAAGAAGATATTCCGCTGTGACAGTATGGAGAGCATCTGCGCAATGCTTGACGGCAAGGTGTTTGAAGCGGAAATGCCCTCGGACGATCTGCCCGCGTTCTCAAAACAGCATTTCGTGCTTTCGGAGCGATTTGAGGGCAGCACAGCGTTTGCGCGATTCGTCGGTGACGGCTCGGAGGGTGCTCCCAAAAGCGCGAGCCTTGAAGATGTTTTTCTGTATCTCTATCGTGACACGGGGGACGCAGAAAATGCTTAAACACGAGATAATAAAGCAACTCCGGACACCGTTTGTCTGGCTGTTCGCGGCGGCTTGCGTGCTGATAAACGCGCTTTCAGTGATCTCACAGGACTACGATATCCGGCAGATACTCCGCGAGTGCGAGATAGCGGATATTCTCGGCAGAACGGATATCGCGGGCGCGGAATTGCCGAATATCGAGGACGAGTTCACGGCAATGCAGGCGGAACAGCTGAAAAATGCTCATAGCGGGTTTGTTCCCGAAGAATACGCTGACGGGCTGCTCGCATACCTTGTGTTGGGTGCAAATCCCGCGAGAATGTCCGAGGAAACCGCGCTGACAGTATATGACCTCGCTCTGCCGCAGTTCCGTGAACGCGTGGCGGAGATAAACAACACCGGCGAGTACAGATACCTGAACGGCGGCGACAGACTGCACAGTAT
>JAGBLA010000120.1 GCA_017635675.1 Ruminiclostridium sp. | reverse complement strand
TTGAAGGAGAACACTATGAAAAACACTAAGATTTTTATAGCACTGACACTCTGCGCCGCCCTGCTTCTTTCGGGGTGCAGTACAGGAACACCCGCTCCGGCGGTATCGGAGAGCGAGACAACGACAAGCGCAGCAGAGGCAACAAGCACACCGGCGGACACTACAGCAGAAACTACGACTGCTGCCGTGAGCACAACAATGGCTGTTTCCGAGGTAAAGACCGAAACTGACATAATGCGGTACACGCTCAACCAGCTCAACGGCAAGAGCATTACCTGTGAAAACAGAAGCTCGCTGCACATGAACAGCACGGATGACTGGAAGCTTCAACCGGGTGACGCGCCGCAGCTCGATTACGACGGAAATAACCCATACTTCGAGTTTACATATGAAACCCGCCGCTTCACACCACAGGCGAGATATTCGAGCGGTGCGATGTCAAAGGAGTGCGACGATGCGTTCAGGACTGCCGTAAAGAGCACGGAACATACGAGTGGCAATATCGGCGGCTACTATGACGAGACGTTCAAGGCTATGGACACGCGAATGGACATAGAAAAAGTCGATGAAAAAGGCGCGATCTTTCTGAAAAAGGTAAAGTACGGCTACGAAACGCAGTGCTATGACAAGATGTTCGTTGTCAATGCGTTTGTGCGCCGCGCGAAGGAGCATCATATTGATAACGTTATTCCAGAGCCTGATGCTTTTGAGATAATCATTGACCCCTTGTTCATGCAGCGCCTTGCACTTCCCGTGACGGAATATGACCCGGAGAAAATGAAATTTACCGTGAACGGCACGGACTTCTTCGCTGACACCATGCACGGGTTCGTTCAGAACGTAAGTTATCTCGACGGAGGCGAAAGCGTATCAAAGTACCGGAACGACGAGTTCATCTACGCTAAGATCGTGCTGATGCATCCCGAGTTCACTTACGACAATATCGACGGCGCACTTGTAGGTGGCGATATTGTGTACATAGAGCCGCTGACCGAGGACACAGACAGTGTTATAAACGGTACCTCTGTTGACGCGATAGGCGGCAGTTTTATGGGTATTCCCGCAGCTATCAATGCGGCAAGGGACGAGATGATCGACGAAAACACGCTGACATTTGACATTATCGACCTTGACTTCGACGGCGTTCCCGAGGTAATAACACAATACAGCCCAACCCCCTACGAGATTGACGGACCTTACGGCTTTACGCACTGCCGCGTTTTCCGACTAGACAACGGAGTGATGAAGAATCTCGGCGAGTTCACGAGAGTGGAATACGAGCCCTTTGACGAAGCCATATATCTCCCCACGGGCGAGCACGGTTGGCATTTCACCGATGACAAGGATCACTGCCTGCTTACGATAAAGAACGGCAAGCTCAATGTGGAGCATATTACGGAATGTAAGCCTGTCGGTGAAAAGAACGAGGACGGATTTTATAACAGCTTTGAATATTACTACCTCGGCGAGAAGATAGTCGTTGAGCCGTATGAGGACTTGAATCCTCTTATCGGGAAGACTAATACATACTACAAATGGGTGAGCAAAAACTCACTCGGTTATTCTGTAATGTCGGGCGATCCTTATAAGGTTTACGATATGCTGTACGAGAACCTCGGTGACGAGTTCCATAAGATCAGAAGGTACAACCTTCGCGTGAAGAACGATCTCTATGACGAAAAATCGTTTGAAGAGGGCAGATTCGGACATTATTTCATACCGTCGGAGAACTTCCCGAACGACCTGCTGAACGTGTACTACACGGACAAAGAAAGTGCTGTTTATGAGGCGTACTATGGCATCTCGTTCGAGGGCGCAAAGGAAAAGCCCGTTATCTATCTCTATCCGGAAGAGCAGACCGCTGTTTCCGTCAAGGTGAACTTCCCGCTCGGCGGCGAGCTTACCTGCACATACCCGGATTACGGCGACGGCTG
>JAGBLA010000119.1 GCA_017635675.1 Ruminiclostridium sp. | reverse complement strand
TTATAACATAAAAGAAAATCCTTGTCAAATGCCTTTAAATAAGCCACTTGCAAGGATTTCATTTATGGAGCTGATAGTCGGAATCGAACCGACGACCTCATCCTTACCAAGGATGTGCTCTGCCGACTGAGCCATATCAGCTTACTTCAACAACAAAAAGATTATACCACATTATTATCCATTTGTCAACAGTTTTTTTATATTTTTTCAAAAAATATAACTGTCTCAGCTGATATGAAATGATTTCGGCGAAGTTTTTAATGTTTATCCGACTTCATGCTCCATATAAATTTCAGTAAGAGAATAAATGTCAGTCTATCTTCGGAAGCCCCGCAAAGCTCTTTTCAAGCTCCTCGTCAGTGGGAATATAATCGGTCATCAGCCCGTCATTGAACTTCTGATATGCAACCATATCGAAGTAGCCTGTACCTGTAAGACCGAACAGTATCGTCTTCTCCTCGCCGGTCTCCTTGCACTTCAAAGCTTCGTCGATAGCTACACGTATAGCATGGCTCGACTCCGGCGCGGGAAGTATTCCCTCTATGCGCGCAAACTTCTGTGCAGCCTCAAATACGGCGGTCTGCTCCACAGAAACAGCTTCCATGAGCTTGTCATCATAAAGCTGGGAAATCGTGCTGCTCATTCCGTGATAGCGAAGTCCGCCTGCGTGGTTGGCGGAAGGGATAAATCCGCTGCCAAGAGTGTACATCTTCGCAAGCGGGCATACCATTCCCGTATCACAGTAATCATACGCGTATCTTCCGCGTGTAAGGCTCGGGCAGCTTGCCGGCTCTACCGCGATAAATCTGTAATCCGCTTCGCCGCGAAGCTTCTGTCCCATGAACGGAGAAATAAGTCCTCCGAGGTTCGAGCCGCCGCCCGCACAGCCAATGATAATATCAGGCTTCACGCCAAGTTTCTCGAACGCTGCCTTGCTTTCAAGTCCTATGACGGACTGGTGCAGGAGCACCTGATTGAGCACAGAACCGAGCACATAGCGATATCCCTCGGTATGTGTGGCGACTTCCACCGCTTCGGAAATAGCGCAGCCGAGACTTCCGGTAGTGCCCGGGTGGGCTTCAAGTATCTTTCTTCCGACCTCGGTAGTTTCCGAGGGAGAGGGTGTTACCTCTGCTCCGTAAGTCCTCATGACCTCACGGCGGAAGGGCTTCTGTTCGTATGATACCTTGACCATGAACACCTTGCATTCAAGTCCGAGATAGGCTGTCGCCATTGAGAGCGCTGTTCCCCACTGCCCTGCGCCGGTCTCGGTGGTAACTCCTTTGAGCCCCTGTTTCTTTGCGTAGTATGCCTGTGCTATGGCACTGTTGAGCTTGTGGCTGCCGGAGGTGTTATTGCCCTCGAACTTGTAGTATATCTTCGCGGGAGTGTCCAGCACCTTCTCAAGGCAGTATGCTCTCACCAGCGGTGACGGACGGTACATTTTATAGAAATCGAGTATCTCGGTGGGTATGTCGATATACGCATTCTCATTGTCAAGCTCCTGCTTTACCAGCTCGTCACAGAATACCGCGCCAAGTTCCTCAGCTGTCATAGGCTTATGAGTGGCGGGGTTGAGCAGCGGAGCGGGCTTGTTCTTCATGTCGGCACGGACATTATACCACTGCTTCGGCATCTCACTTTCTTCAAGGTATGTTTTGTAAGGTATGTTCTTATCCATTTTCTGTTCCTTTCATAGGCGCTTTAAAGCCTTGTTGATTTAACACATCATATTATATCATTATCCGTGACAAAAGTCAACCTGTTTTGATATAAGCAAAAAAATTTTTCTCCGCCTATTGAAATTTTCTCACAAAAGGTGTATAATATACGGGTAATATCGACGGGGGCTTGTGTTACAGGCTGAGACAGGGGTAATGACCCCGTACCGTGAACCTGATCCGGGTAATTCCGGCGGAGGGACAGAGTACATACCGATATATACGGAGACTTTGCCCCGGGCATGGTCTCCGTTTTGTATGAAGGAGTGTGAGCGGCAGATTTCACGCTGTGCGAAGTGATAACGCCCGGCGGGCAGATAGAAGGGGAGCGCCTTGTATCTTGTATTTTGCGATGGGAACCCGTGTTTCGGGGTGAGAGGTGAGAATTGACTCACGACCGGCGGAGCGCGTCAGTACGCCCGTAACAATGCGAAATGAGGGATCTCAAGTGAAGAACAAAAACGTACTCAGAATGGCAGTGCTCTCCATGCTCGTAGCTCTCGGCGTCGTTATCTCGCCGATACTGCGCGTTGAGGGTATGTGCCCCATGGCACACCTTATAAACATCGTGTGCTCCGTATTTCTCGGACCGTGGTATTCCCTGCTCTGTGCAACGCTTATCGGAATAATCCGCATGGCGCTCATGGGCATACCGCCTCTCGCCCTTACAGGCGCGGTATTCGGAGCTTTCCTGTCAGGTGTGTTCTACCGTCTTTCAAAAGGCAAGATACTGTTTGCCGTGCTCGGTGAAGTCATAGGAACAGGCATAGTCGGAGCTATTGTCTCCTACCCCGTCATGACTTTCCTGTGGGGCAAGGAAGGACTCAGCTGGATGTTCTATGTGCCGTCGTTCATTGCCGGAACACTTATCGGCGGAAGCATCGCCTATGTATTCCTGCGCAAGCTTACGGATAACGGTATGCTCACCCGTATGCAGGGTATGCTGGGCTCTCCGTGCTACACCGACGGCAGCAGCGTGGTATCGACCGCTATAACTATAGCGGCCTTCGGAGCTATCGCTTTCGTGGTGATAGAAGTACTTATGATGATATTCTCGCTCACCGACCCGATATGGTCATTCATAGCATACGGTTCTCTCGGAGTATTTGCAGCCGCGGCGGTGATATACTATGCGGTAAAACGGCTCGGAGGTGCAAAAACGGTTGACAAGTCTGAATGAGATACGCGGGCGGCTCACCGAACTCAGCCCGCTGATACACTGCATAACCAACCCGATATCCATAAACCAGTGCGCAAACGCGATACTCGCTGTGGGCGCCCGCCCCATGATGGCGGAGCACCCCGATGAAGCAGCCGCGATAACACGCTCTGCGGGAGCGCTTATGCTCAACCTCGGCAACTTCACCGATGTGCATGCGAAGTCCATGGTAATCTCCGCGGCGACTGCAAAAGAACACGGTATCCCGTTCATTCTCGATGTCTGCGGTGCAGCGTGCCTGCCAAACCGACGGGAATACGCGCTGAATCTCGCCAAGCAGAGCACTCCCACAGTGATAAAGGGCAACCGCCCGGAGATAACCGCGCTGTACGACAATGGTTACAGCACATCGGGAGTTGACGGGGACAGTTCTCTGTCCTTAGAAAAAAGCGACGCGGCAGCAGCAGCTCTCGCGAAAAAGCTCGGCTGTATAGTCCTTGCAAGCGGGGCGGCAGATACCGTGACCGACGGAACGCGGCTCACGCATTTATACAACGGCACTCCGCGGCTCGGCTCGATAACAGGGACAGGCTGTATGCAGGGGGCGCTGTGCGCGGCTTTCCTCGCGGTCTGCGGCGGATATGAAGCGGCGGTGTGCGCCTGCGTGCTCCAGGGGATATGCGGTGAACTCTGCGAGGACACAAAGGGCAGCGGTTCATTCGCCGCCGCGCTGATGGACGGCATTTCGACCGTCACCGACGATGACATCATACCAAGACTTCGCATGGAGGAAATAAACATTGAAGACGCTTGATACAAGGCTTTATTTCATAACCGACAGCACCCCCTACACCGAGGAGGAGTTCCTGCGCAGAGTAAGCGCCGCTCTTAAAGGCGGTGTGACACTCGTACAGCTCCGCGAGAAGGAGCGCACCACCCGTGAGTACCTTTCTCTCGCCCGCAAGGTGCATGAGCTTACAAGCTCTGCGGGAGTGCCGCTCATCATCGACGACAGGCTCGATGTGGCAATGGCGGCACAGGTCGAGGGCGTGCATCTCGGACAGAGCGACCTGCCCATAGATATCGCGCGGCGCATCTACGGCGAAGACAAGATAATCGGCGCTACCGCCAAGACCGTAGAACAGGCACGTGAAGCATACTCCAAGGGCGCCGATTACCTCGGTGTCGGAGCTATCTTCCCAACCACAACGAAAGTTAAGACTATCCTCACCTCTACCGATACTCTGCGGGATATATGCGCCGCAGTGCCGATACCGGTAAACGCTATCGGCGGGCTTAACGCGGGGAACATAGATGTTCTGAAAGGAATACCTATCGCGGGAGTATGCGCGGTATCGGCGATAATGAAAGCCGATGACCCGTGCGAAGCGGCACGGGTACTATCCGACGCTATGAAGGAAAAGCTCGGGATATAAAAACAAAGGGGTAATTTCAGATGAAAACGGCATTATCTATCGCAGGCAGCGACTCCTGCGGAGGAGCGGGTATCCAGGCGGATATCAAGACCATGACAATGAACGGCGTGTACGCAATGACAGCAGTCACGGCGCTTACCGCCCAGAATACTGCCGGTGTAAGGGCAGTAATGGAATCCTCGCCGGAATTTCTCACCCAACAGATCGACGCGGTATTCGAGGATATATTCCCCGACGCGGTGAAGATCGGCATGGTGTCGTCAAGCCCGCTTATCCGCGTTATCGCAGGCAGGCTAAGATATCATGGTGCAAGGAATATAGTAGTCGATCCTGTAATGGTTGCCACAAGCGGCTCCGCGCTGCTGAAGAGCGATGCCGTTGAGACGCTGTGCAGTGAGCTCCTGCCATTATCGGCGGTAACTACGCCCAATATACCCGAAGCACAGATACTTTCCGGCATGACTATACTTACCCGCGAAGATATGGAGAAAGCCGCCGCGGACATCGGAAGCAAATTCGGCTGCGCGGTGCTGCTCAAGGGCGGCCACAGCATAAATGACGCAAGCGACCTGCTCTATGACAATGGCACGCTGAAATGGTTCGAGGGAAAGCGCATAGACAATCCGAACACTCACGGCACCGGCTGCACGCTGTCAAGCGCCATTGCATCCAACCTTGCGAAAGGCTTTGACCTTTGCGAGTCTGTGAGCCGCGCAAAGGAATACATTTCCGGCGCTCTCGGGGCAATGCTTGACCTCGGTAAGGGCTCAGGCCCCATGAACCACGCATTCGATCTCAATTCACGCTTCGGCGCTGAAAATAAAGACTGAAAGGAAACCCCGAAATGAGAAACTACACAACACAAATGGACGCGGCGAGAAAAGGCATCATCACCCCTGAGATGAAGACTGTCGCCGCGAAGGAATACCGCACCGAGGAGGAAATACGCGACCTCGTGGCACGCGGACAGGTGGCGATATGCGCCAACAGGCTGCATACCTGCATCGACCCCGAGGGCGTAGGCTCAATGCTGCGCACGAAGATCAACGTCAATCTCGGCGTATCCCGCGACTGCAAGGACTACGACATAGAAATGAAAAAGGTACAGGCTGCCGTTGACATGGGCGCGGAGGCTATCATGGATCTCTCCTCCCACGGCAATACCCAGCCGTTCAGACGCAAGCTTACCTCGGAATGCAAAGCGATGATAGGCACCGTGCCGGTGTATGACAGCGTTATACACTATCAGCGCGACCTTGCTACGCTCACCGCGCAGGATTTTGTTGATGTAGTACGGCTCCACGCACAGGACGGAGTGGATTTCGTAACACTTCACTGCGGCATCACCCGCAAGACTATCGAGCAGATAAAGCTGCACAAGCGCAAGATGAACATCGTTTCACGCGGCGGCTCGCTGGTATTCGCGTGGATGAGCATGACAGGACAGGAAAACCCCTTCTATGAACATTTCGACGAGATACTCGACATCTGCCGCGAGTATGATGTCACTATCTCTCTCGGTGACGCGTGCAGACCCGGCTGTCTCGCGGACGCGAGCGACGTATGCCAGATAGAGGAGCTTGTGCGTCTCGGAGAGCTTACCAAGCGCGCATGGGCAAAGGACGTACAGGTGATGATCGAGGGACCCGGTCATATGCCCCTCGACCAAATCGAAGCCAACATGAAGATACAGCAGACTATCTGTATGGGCGCGCCGTTCTATGTGCTCGGACCGCTCGTAACCGACATAGCACCGGGTTATGACCATATCACCTCGGCTATCGGCGGAGCAATAGCAGCTTCCGCAGGCGCGGCATTCTTATGCTATGTCACCCCGGCAGAGCATCTCGCGCTTCCGAATGTTGAGGACGTCAAGCAGGGCATAATAGCATCACGTATAGCAGCTCACGCGGCGGATATAGCGAAAAAAATACCTCACGCCCGCGACATCGACGACGCAATGGCGGACGCAAGGCGCACATTTGACTGGGAGAAGCAGTGGGAGTGCGCTATCGACCCCGAAACCGCAAAAGCTATCCGTGACAGCCGTGCGCCCGAGCAGGAGGACAGCTGCTCCATGTGCGGAAAGTTCTGCGCGGTACGCAGCATGAACAAGGCTCTCAACGGAGAATACATAGATATACTCTGATTTTTCTAAAGAAACACCGCCTCCCCGTTCATACGGAGAAGCGGTGTTTTTCATTCCGCCAAAACACTATTCACGCCGTTTCGCAGTTTTTGGTGACTATCACGCTTATCCCTGTACCTGCTGCGTTTTCGACTGCCGTATCGCCTATCCTGACAGGCAGTTTTACAGTCGCCGCCTTGATGTCCTTCATGACATCGAAAATCTTCTCCTTAGGCACGGGAGCCGCAGTCTTGACAGGCACAGGCACGCCGCTGTCGGACTTCACCGTTGATGTGACCATGCGTGTGGGAGCCGAGACCTCTGTTTCGGCGTACTTCTTCCCTATTCCGCAGGTGTTGCCCGTCACGCTTACCGCAGCGCCGTTCTCCACCTCGACTGTAAGCTCGCAGCCCATAGGGCAGCCTATACATATCATATTCCTTGTCATACGCCGCCTCCCGTAATGCTCACCGTTATGCCGCCGTTCAGACCTCTGAGCAGCTCCGGCTTTATTATCACATCTTCCATTTCGCTCGGTACCATTATACGCTTTTTCTTGGAGACAAGCTCGGTATCGCCGCTTTTCACGCTTATCGCACAGCCCTTATACACGTTTCTGACACGGAAACGCAGGTGGAGCTCCTCACCGATATTCGCGGCATCGACTGTACACGGGACTGTATAGCGCACCCCGTCACCCGCCGTGATATCTATTATCCGCGGCTCTTCACCGTTTCGTCCCGAGCGGATATAATCCGCGGCATTCCTGCCCGCGCGCCCGGCTTCCTCGGATACGAAATCCACAAGGTCATGCACGTGCAGCACATTCCCGCAGGCAAATACACCGTCAACGCTCGTTTCAAGCCTGTCATCGACCTTCGGGCCGTTGGTGGCGCCGTTGAGCACTACTCCGGCACCCAGCGACAGCTCATTCTCCGGTATGAGCCCGCAGGAAAGCAGCAGTGTATCACATTCGTAATACTGCTCGGTGCCGGGTATAGGAGTGCCGCTCGCATCTACCTCGGCTATCGTTACTCCCTCAAGCTTCCGCTTTCCCTTTATATCAACTACCGTATGGCTGAGCAGCAGCGGTATATCGTAATCGTCAAGGCACTGCACGATGTTGCGCTTCAAACCGCCCGAATACGGCATAAGCTCTGCCACAGCCTTTACGTGCGCGCCCTCAAGCGTCATTCTTCTCGCCATGATGAGCCCTATATCGCCCGAACCGAGTATCACCACTTCCCTGCCCGGCAGATAGCCTTCACAGTTTACAAGCTTCTGCGCAGTACCCGCGGTGTAAATGCCCTGTGGTCTCATGCCCGGGATATTCAGAGCTCCGCGCGGACGCTCACGGCAGCCCATGGCAAGTATCACCGCGTCCGCTTCAACTATCCGCAGACCCTTTTCATGGCTCACTACCGTTATCTTCCTGTCCGGGCTTATTTCAAGCACCATACTGCCGGTCTCACAGGCTATACCGCGCTCTTTTACCTGTTCGATGTATCTTGCAGCGTATTCCGGACCGGTGAGCTCCTCCTTGAAGGTGTGAAGTCCGAAACCGTTGTGAATGCACTGGTTGAGTATGCCGCCGAGCTGTTCATCACGCTCGAAAACGGTCACATCGGTAACGCCGCTGTCATACGCTGCTATTGCTGCCGCAAGTCCCGCAGGACCTCCGCCTATGACTGCTATCGAGATATGTTCAGCCATTTTTCTTCACACCTCCAAGTCCTGTTCCGTTCTTTTCCGCAAGCATCGCCATTACATAGGGCGAGCAGAAACCGCCCTGACAGCGCCCCATTCCCGCGCCTGTCCTGCGCTTGACGCCGTCCATTGTGGTCGCGCCGAGCGTGCGGTATATGCTGTCGCGTATCTCGCCCTCGCTCACCTGCGCACAGCGGCATATCATGCGCCCGTACTCGGGCTTTTCCGCGATAAGCTTCTGACGTTCCTCAAACGTCATGAATGTGAGGAGCGTCACGCCTTTGCGCTTTCCGTTGAAACGGGGATTTTCACGGAGCTCGATAACTCCGCCGACTATTTCCCGCAGGTATTCCGCTATCGCCGGTGCGCTTGTAAGTCCCGGCGACTCTATGCCCGCCGCGTCGATAAAACCCTTTACCTTGTCGTCCTCACGGATAATAAAGTCCTCCGTGTCGCCCACTGCGCGAAGTCCCGAGAACGTTGTTATCACCTGATTGTATGGGATATTCTTCACCGAGAGCGCGCTCATTGTCCTTGCCTTCTGAACGCCCTCACGGGTGGTAGCGGTATCTTCCTTGTCGTCAATATCCTCGGCTGTCGGGCCTACGATAAGATTGCCGTGGACTGTGGGAGACACAAGTACGCCCTTGCCCATTTCCGAGGGTAGCTGGAACACGGTATGCTTAACAGTATTTCCCGTGTTCTTGTCGAGGAGCATATACTCTCCGCGGCGCGCTTTTATCGTGAATGAATGCTCGCACACCATGTCGTGTATCCTGTCCGCGTAAACTCCCGCGCAGTTGATGACGCATTTTGCCTTCACGCAGCCCTTGTCGGTAGTTACCGTAAACAGCCCGCCTTCCTTCGATATTCCCGTGACGGCAGTTGACAGACGAAACTCAACGCCGTTATCACAGGCATTCTCCGCGAACGCTATTGTCATGCCGAACGGACAGACTATGCCCGATGTCGGCGCGTACAACGCCGCATACACCTCGTCGGCAAGGTTCGGTTCAAGCTCCGCGAGCTTATCCTTATACAGTATCTCAAGCTGCTCTACGCCGTTTTGCTTACCGCGCCGCAAAAGCTCCTCAAGCTTCGGCAGCTCGCTCTCACCGCGGCATACTACAAGAGCGCCGTTCTGTATGAACGGGATATCAAGCTCCTCCGACAGTTTCTTCATCATCTGATTTCCGCGGAGATTGAACTTTGCTTTCAGCGTTCCCGGTTTCGCGTCAAAACCCGCGTGCATGATAGCGCTGTTCGCCTTGCTTGTTCCCTCACAGACATCGCTTTCACGGTCGATCACGAGCGTCCTCACGTCATAGCGTGAAAGCTCACGCGCCGCCGCGCAGCCCGTAACTCCCGCACCGATTATGACGACATCGTATTCTGTACGGTTTTCCGACATATTCACACCCACCTTTTATATTTATGAATATAGGCAAGCCGCAAATGACTGTACCGTATTAATTATACCACAAAACCATGCTCAAAGTCAAGATATTGAAGATATCGGACAGGAAAGATGTATCCGCTCAATAACCCCGCGACTGTAAATTGGTGTAAAAATATGCTAAAATAGTCCAAACAGGTCTTAAGACCAGATTGGAGTGATTAAGCCTATGGACACGATTGAAAGCATAAAGACGGAAATTCGGCACAAAAAGTGGCGTGAGATGTATGAAGCCTACCTTTCAAGTGGACAAACAGTAACAGAATGGTGCGCAGAAAACGGAATATCAAAGAAGACGTTCTACTATCGGCTGCGGCAGTTACGAAAAGATATGATCGAAACGGTTGAAAGCCATGATATCGTACCGATCACAGCAGTTACGGAGCAGCAGAAAAATACAGATGCGTCAATAAAAATACATGGTTCCGGGATAAGCATAGAGTTGCCTGTGGAGATATCGCCTGAAATCCTTTCTGCGGCAATAAGAGGATTACGGACATGCTGAAAG
>JAGBLA010000118.1 GCA_017635675.1 Ruminiclostridium sp. | reverse complement strand
CGCAGGTGGCTCCTCGCCCCCTTGACCCCTCGCCAGCGACGCGCTGGAGCCGACCCCGTAACACGGAGACTCGTTACTCTGTTCATAGCAAAAAAATACAGCAGACTTGTTACTTTCAAGTCTGCTGTTTCTTTGTCGTTGCGAAGTGAGTATCTAATCTCCGTGTTACGGAGTTGGGTGCAGCGTCACGCTGCCGCAGGGTCCAGGGGCGGCGTTAGCCCCGGCGGGGTTTGGGGCAGAGCCCCATTCTGTCCTTCTGTCCTCTCTGTCTCTCTGTCCTCTCTGTCTCTCTGTCCTCTCTGTTACTTCTTGCCGAACATCTTATGCTTAGTCTCGACGGAGGAGCGTATCAGCTTGACCTTATCGAAGCGTTTAAGGCGCGCTTCATTCTCTTTGAAACGCTTTTTGTCGGCTGCCTTATCGAACAGGTAGGCATTTAAAAATCTGATAGTCGGGTCTTTGTAGGTGCCGAGCCCGAGCTCCTTATGCTCGCCGTTATGAATGAAAGTCTCTATCTCTCCGATAAGGCGGTTGATATCGCGGAGGATAGTCTCGTCATCACGTCCGATGTTATCGTAATACTGGGTGTAAGCCTTCATGAAGTCGATGTCATAGACTATGCTTGCGCCGTCGCCTATGCGGCACTCGGTGTTCGCAAGTATCGAGAGCGCAAGCTCGGGGTACTTGCGGGTGTATATCTCTATCCAGCCCGTGAAGGCTTTCTGCTGTTCGGGCTTGTTGACGAGCTTGGTGAGCTCATACAGGGAAGTGATGTCCTTCGGCTTGTTGAGCAGCTCGCAGTACCGCTGGAACAGCGCTATCATATCCACATTGCCGAGCTCGGGGTATGCTTCAATGTGCTTGAGCACATCGAACAAGGCTTGTCTGTCGTCCGCCATTTTCGTCACGCTGTCGGCGGTGAAACCCAACGCAACGCCCGATATGAACCCGCCGTGGAAGTGCTGATACACCGACATACCGAGCTCACAGGTGGCGTATATCGTGTCCTTGAGCTCCTTCATCATTGAGAACCTTCTCATCATGCCCGCGTCGTTCAGAGCGCCGCTTATGCCGTCCTCGAAGTATATAAGGAACTTCCCCGCAAACACGTCGTACTCGTTTTTGCGGTTGGTGCGTGTCTCGGTATAGAAACGGTCAACTCCCTCGATAGTGTCTTTCAGCGCCGTGAACAGCTTGTAGTAACTGCCGTCGGTCTGCTTCATGCGGATATACGCGGAGATAATGCGCTCATACACTGCGGCAGCTTTCGCGTTGCTGTCCCTGCGGTTCACAAAGCCCGCATAGGCGTAAAGCACATACTTATAAATATCCGCCACAAGCTCGGAGCTCTCATACTCCACGGTGAACAGCTTGTCAAGGAACGACGGGTCATTGTTCGTGAGCGTGTAGATAAGCACAAACGACCATATCCTCTGTGCCTGGCGCTTGTCGTCCTCGCCGAAAGTCGGATAATGACGGTCGATGATGTTGAACACCTCTATGCCCGGAGCATAGCCGCCCTGCCTGCACTTCTCTATCTCGTGCTCCCAATAGCCGTTTATGCGGTTCAGGAACGCCGCCTTGTTATCGACCATGCCGTAGAAATCATAGAACGACGAGATGATACGTGCGGCGGCGGCGCTGTCGGGGTCGCTCCCCGCAGTACCCGAAAGGAACCTCCACATATAGTATATCTCGTTCACCTTCGATAAGCTGAACCTGTCGCTCTCGTCGAGCTTTGGCTGTATATCATCGTAAAACCCGTTGAGGGCGGGGGTGTCGAATGAAAGGATATTTCCCATGACGGTGCGGAGAAGCTCGAAATACTCCTTGACCGCGGAAGCTTCAATGCCGCTCACATAAGGCTTGCTCTTTGTGAGGTCGAAGATGTAGCCGCCGTTGATGAACTGACGGCTCAGATCCATGGTGTCGGTGAAGTATATGCTCACGTCCTCGTAGGCGTAGGTGTCGGTGACATGGGTCATGAAGCCCATTTTCTTCTTGTACTCCGCGGGGAACGCGGGGATAAGTATGTTCATCAGTCGTATCGCGTTGAAGGACGCTTCGCGGGGCGTGCCGGGAAGGGCTATGAATATCGGGCAGCCGTTCTCGGCGGAAAGGAATATCGCCGCCACGAGCTGGGCGAAGATGTCGCTTCGGAACAGCTTGCTTATGGACGCGGTGTTGTACTCGCGGTCGCGGCATTCAAGAAAGCGGTAATCCACCGCGGGCAGCTTATCCACCATGGGACGCTCAAAGCTGTCCGAGCGGGCATTCATGAACATCGCGGGGCTGAACGGGCAGATATGCTCTCTGAGAACATATTCGCTCTCGTTCTCGGACAGCACGAGGGTGTGAGCTATGGAGGAATTTCTTCCCACATAGTCGTACTCGAAAGACACCGCAGACTGCACAAAGCACTGCTTGTACGGCTTGTAGTAGTGGCAGAACTTGACGGGGTGCTCGTCCCCCGACGTGAACGCGTAGTTGTTGTAGCTGCTCAGCTCGTCGTCCGACATCACATTATAGAAATCCGGAGTTGACGCGAGGGTCTTATAGCCTGCTCCCGAGGAGCCTCCCGCCGCGCTTCCGAACAAATGCTGATAAGCCATTTTTATCTCTCCCTTCGTAAATCACTTTGAAAACAGCTTTCTGAACAAGCCGCCGCTCTGTTTCGGAGCCTCGGGAGGCTTGTCGGAGATTATCCCGAGCTGTGAAAGTATCCATAGGAACGGCTCCTCCACGCGTATCTCCTGGGGTATGCCGTTCATTATCTTCTTGCGGTCGATGCCGTCTACATTGACGGTCTCGGTGGGACCGCCGAGCGCCGACACCGCGAAGTATTTTACGTTGTTGAACATGAAATCCACATTCTTGCGGAACAGCGGCGCGGTCATGCCGAAGAAGTTATGCACCTCGCCGTTTATGGTCTCCACCTGTTCGCTGTCCAGCCAGCCCTTATGCTCACACTGACGGTAGATGATGCTGTCAGCGGCGAAGTAGCGCTGGGTGGTGCCTGTGGACTTTAAAAGGTCGCTCTTGGTGAGCACTATTGCGGTGGGCTTATCCTTGAAGTCGATGTCCTGGGTGAAGAAGGATTCGAGTATCTTCACCGCGTCGCCGCGTCCCGCGATATAATCCGCGCCCGCGTTGGCGTTGAGCGCCGCGAGACGCTGTGCCGCGCCTGTCTGCATGGGGTCCACCATGTAGATGAACGCGTCGGCGTACTTTAAGTGTCGGGCGCGGGTGTTGACGTAATCGGCATTCTTTATGCCGTCGCCCGCCACGTCATAGAACGTGAGGGTGATTATCTTATCCGCCACGTTCTCGCCGTTTATCTTGTTGATACCCACGCGAAACTCGTATATGAGCGGCTCCACCACCTCGTTGACGTGGGTGTGTTCGGGCAGCAGCCCCTCGCGGTACATGGGGGTGAAGTAGTAGGTGTCGTATTTCTCCGATACCGCGCTCGTAAGCGGCATTAGCATTGACCTGAACCCGTCGTCGAGGAAGGACAGGCGGTTTATGAGCGTGGTCATATACACGGTCTTGCCCACGGCGGTATCCCCCGCGAAGGCTATGGTATAGCTCTCGCTGAACCCCGCGGACTTTGGAAGGTCGTTGTGGCAGAACGGACAGAGCCGCTTTTCGGTCTCGTTGCCGAATTCATCTGTCACCGAGTACAGCACCCCGTCCTTGTAGTTCAAAGGCTCGCCGCCGAGCGCAAGCCCGATGTACTCGTCCCCCGTGACGCCGCCCTTCGGCGCTATGACGGGAAATCTTCTCGGAGCCTGCCGCCCGAACTGGCGGTAATAGTCCGCGAGGTTCTTGTCGATAACGCTGTCCTCGCGGAGAGTGCGCTCGCCCGTCTGCTGTGATGTGGCGTAGTGCTTGGACGCCGACGCGCGGAAATGCACATCGCCCGGGTCAAAGCACTTGAAGCAGTACGGGCATTTTATGGAATAGACCGCCGTCTCCTCGCCGTCAGCCTTTTTCTTCGTCAGTATCAATTCTTATCTTCCTTTCGTGGGAGCGGTCACAAAGCCCCCGTTTCTATGTCATCTCGTTATCTTGAAGCTCTTCGCCGCGTCGTCGCCTATAAGCCGCAGTTTCGCAAGCAGCCAGAGGAACGATGTTTCCGCAGTATCGGCGGAGAGTATGTCGGCAGTGCCGTCGGGCTGCTCCTCAAAGAATGTGCGGGACGGGAAATACACCGTGCTCCCCGCGCCGAAAAGCGCCGTGACCGCCGCGTGATACGCGGGCAGCCGCGCTTTCAGTATATCCAGCGCCTTGCCGCTTATCTTCGTGAAGTGACCTGTCGGGAACGTCTTCTCCGCGCGCTTTGACTCCGCCTGCTTTATGAGCGCCTGCCACTTCCTGTCGGAGAGCGCCGCTTTGTCCGCGCCCGCAAGCACCACCGCCGACGGTATATCCGTGGGGTTCGCGCCGAAAAGCCGTCGGAATGTCTCGGTGAGGTACCCGAGCCACGGCTCGGTCACGGGCTCCTCCGCTCCCGAAACGTCGGCAATATCCGAGATGAACACTATGCCGCCCGCCTGTGCTATGGCGTTGTACGCCACCATGGGATAGCGGTCGCAGAGCTCCTTGTCGATGTTGTAGATGTATATAAGCCCGCGGTTATAGGTCACGTCATTGCCGTGCCAGTCCTCAGCCGCCGCGCTTGCCGTGCGGTCAAACTCATACACGAGCGGATATACCGAGGTCATCGCCTCGGGTACGAGCTTCTGCACGTAAAGCGGCTCCTCGTACTGCTCAAAGTAGGTGAGGGCGCTCTTGTGGTCGGCGGGGATAAGGCTCGCGCCGAAATCGCTCTGCATACGGCGGTTGAGCCTGTGCAGCACCGCCGAGATGTAAAAGCTCCTGTCGGCGTCCCGCGCCCCCGTTATCACTATGGAAAACGGCTTTTCCCGCCCCGCCGCCGCAGGCAGGATATTGCAGCAGTACGGACAGGCACGCACATAGGCGGTGTCCCCCGCCTCGGTGAGCGCCGAGAAATAGCTGTCTATGCCGTCATTGCCGCGCTTCTGGAAGTAAAGCGGCATGGGTCTGTCCGCGAAGGCTTCGAGCCCTAAAATATTCTTCATGTAGTCCGTGTATTCGGGGTACATATGCTCCGTGCGGTTCTTATAGTCCACGAACAGAGCCTTGTGGACCGTATATCGCCTGAAACAGTACGGACACGCTATATCATAGGTGGTTTCAGTTTCGTTGTTTGCCATGTTCCGAAATCGCTCTCTTTACTCAAGTTTCTGTCACCCGAAAAGCCCGGAATAGAGCCTGCCGAGAAGTCCCGCGTCATCGCTCTCCGACATGGTCGAGACTGCGGACACGGGGTATATCCGAACTCCCGCGAACCGACCGGAAAGCTCCTCAATGCACGGGAACGCGCCGAACACGTAATTGCGCATGGTCTGCTCGCTGTCCTTCACCGCGAGGAAGTCCGCAGCGGCTCCGCCGCGCTTCGCCGCGAGGTCGAGCTTCGTCACCGCGATATTCAGTACGGGTCTCGTGCGCGAGCAGCGGAACGCGCTCATCATCATATATATGTCCAGCCGCAGCCGCATATCCGCAAGCTCCGCGGGAGCCTCGGTCTGCTCCGCGAGCGTATCCGCGGGCAGGCAGTAAACGTACTGCGCCGCCTCCGCCGCGAACGGCAAGCAGGTGTAGAGCGCCTGTTCGTCCGCAAGGTCTGAGCGCGATACGTCATGCATCACGTCGCAGACGACGCTGAACCCCGCTCCCGCGCCGGTGACGCGGTATATCGCGGTCGGCTCGCGAAGGTCGGCGGGCTTTTCGCCGCTTCGCACCCTGTCGTACTCCGCGGTGATGAACTCGGACGGGTAAAGCCGCTCGTTTATCATGTATCTGAACCTGTCGTCGGGTGAGAACTGACGGGTCACGCACTCCCCCGCCATAGCGAGGATAAGCGATGTCCTGCCGCTGTCCGCGCCGCCGAAGAACACGGCGGTATTGACCCGCCCCTCGTCGGTGTCGCGGAATACCTCGTTATGGCAGGACGGGCAGATAAGGGTGTCGGTGCTTCTTCCCGTGCGGGTCATGAGCACGGGGCGGTTCTTCTCCCATTCTATGCCCGCGGTTTCGGGCGAGCCTGCACCCACGATGTCGGGGAAGCTCGCATTGCCGCTTATGCCGCGGCTTTCGAGGTAATTGCGGTATATGTTGTCGGTTATGTGCTTATAGTCGGGCGGCAGGCGGAACAGCGCGTACCTGTCAAGGTCGATGAGCCTGCCGCAGAATATGCACCTTCGCTCCGCCATTGCTGCCGCCCTCCTTTCACATTGTCTTTATCACGTATTCGTCCTCATGCCCGGGGGCAAGAGTGAGGGTAACGCTGTCCTGCGCCCCCGCTATTATGGGTCCGAGCTCTGAGCTTCCCGCTTCGATGCGCCTGTGTATCACGTACTCCGCGCCGCCGGGAGTTATCCTGTAAGCGAGCGCCCCGGGCGGTACTTCCGCGTCGGACTTCAAAGCTATCGTTATCTTCTTGTGGAGCTTTCCGCTCTTCTTCTCGGAGGTCTTATAGCCGATGTTGAGGGTTATTCCCGTTATCTGCGCAGTGCCGCTCGACTTTGAGAAGTCGGTGCTGTCGGGACTGTCGCAGCAGTAAACGCGGAATTTCAGCAGTCCCGCGTCCTTCGCGCCGATTGGAAAGACATAGCTTCCGCCCGCCACGGTAAATTCGTCGGTGAAGCAAAGGTCCGAGCACTCCGCAAGCTCCTCGGGGGAAAGCTCTGCGGCGTCACGCCCGCCGAGACGGTGAACGAACACCACTCTCACGCAGATATAGCCCGACGGCCACACCCACTTCACGGCGACGCTTCCGTCGGCTGTGCGCACGGCGGCTATGCCCTTTATAAACTCCTCCATGCTCACACGCCCCTTTTTATATATACGCTGTCGCCGTTGGCGGCGATGTAGCTCTCATAGACCCTGCGGCACTCGTTCACATACACCACGCTGTCGGAGGACGGCACGTTGTACACCGCAAGCTGTTCGTAGGACGCGGTGTTTATGTCGCCCACGTGTACCGTGTTGAAACCCGGGTCGTCGAAGTCGAGCATCTTCTTCACGAAGTCAAGCTCTCTGTTGCCCATGACGAACAGGCTGTTGCTCGGCTGGAAGACGCTGTACCGAAGGTTCGCGAAGCTCTCGTTCCCGAGCCTGCGGACGAGCTGTGCATCTACCCAGCCCCTGTCCTTGCCGCCGTCATAGCTGCGGTAGCGCTCGTACAGCTCCCTGTCGAAGGTAAGCGCGAACACCTCTCTCACCGACGGGTCGGCAAGTATCTTCTTGTACAGGTCTATCGCTGTATCCACAAGCGCGTCGGTACCTCCCCTGCTGCAGTCCATAAGGACGGAGTAAATATCGCCGTGTGTCGGTATCTGCTCCATAGCCCGCCGCGTCACCTCCGTGTAGCACGCCATGAACGGCTCAGCGTCGGTTAGGGTGGATTCGCTGTCGAAAAGCTCGCGGAGGATATCCTCCTTCAGCCGCTCCGACAGGGCGGTGATGCCGCCGAGCGCCGCGCTCACCTCGCTGTGCAGCCCGTTTATCTGCGAGAGTATGTTCGCCGCGAGCCGCTTCATCATCTGCAATCGCAGTATTTCAAGCTTTTTGGTGTACTTGCGCGTGACTGCCGCCGCGAGTATCTCGCAGCCCGAGGGCTTGGAGAAAAGCCCGTGGGAAAGCCCCGCGCAGGGCTGTGACAGCAGCTCGTCAAGCTGAGCTTCAAGCTCCTTCTCCTCGGAGCTTATGCGCTCCGTGACCTCCGCGAGACACGCGGAAATGTCGCCGTCGTGCTTTAACAGGTCGAGCGCCCCGCTAAGGCGCAGCGTCCCCTTATTTATATATGTGCGGAGTATCTCGGAAATATCCGTGCCGTCAAGGCTGTCGATAAGCGCCGCGAAGGCGGTCTCGTACCTCTCGGAGAAGTATGTCTCGTCCGCGCCGCCGTAGTAGCTCAGAATGTCGCGCACGCTCGTATTGCTCACGCGGTCGGGGTCTGCTCCCGCGTCGGCGGGCAGCACCGAGAGTATGTCATCGACTGCGGGCAGCTTTATCATCACCCCGTCGCACTGCGCCGCAAGCACATCATAGCCGATAAGCTGCGCCACGGGAAGTTTCGGGCTCTCGCCGCCCGACACCCCCGCAAGGATATCTATGAGCGCCTTGAACATGATATGCGCTATTGCGCGGGAGGGCTTTTCGGCAATTGCTATGCCCGCCGTGCAGAACGGACTGTCGGGGAGCTTAACGGGCTCCTCGCGGTCGGTAAGCACCGCCGTAAGCGCTTCGATGCGGGCGTTGTTGGTGGCGTTGTGGGGGCTGTACTTCATGTCGCTGCGGTACATTTCAAGAAAGAACACCCTCCCGAACACCGCGCCCTCCCAGTGTACGGGTATGCGCTGCTCCTCGCGCAGCATGACCGCCCCGTCATACACGAAGTCGGGGCTCTGGCACTCGTCAAGCTCGCGGAAGAAGGCTCCCGAGCTCAGATACCCCTCCTCGCCGTTTCCGAACTCCGCGAAAAGGCAGGTGCTCACGCGGATATGCGCGTTGTCACCGAAAAGTATCACAAACTCGGGCAGCACCGCGTTGAGCGGGCAGTCCGTCACTGTGATGATGAACAGCATACAGCGGTCATTGCGCGGAAAGCCCGATGTCATCATAAGCTTATCCACCGCCTTGCGCACCTCGGCGCTGAACTCACCGAGCCGCTCCGCGCTGTCATGTATGTACGCATAGGCGTCGCCGCGTCGTTCGGGGACTTTCACATCGAGGGTGAAGTCCGCGTCGGGACATTCCGCGCCCATTACGCAGTGAAGTATGCTGCTGCCGTTCATCAGCTTGGCTTTTAGGTGCGCGCGTATGTCGGCGCAGCGTTTCGCGGCAGTCCCGCCCACGTACAGGAACATCGCGGGGTATTCCGCTCCCGCTTTCGCGCCCGTGCCCTGCCTGCGCTCATCGGCAGCGCCGATGAGCGCGTCCGTCCTTTCAAGTATCTCGTTCATAGTCCGATACCCGTCATTCAAGCAGCTCAAGAGAGCTTTCAGCCATGTCTCTGAGCTTTCTGTACTTTCTGAGTATGTCATCGCCGCGGTCGGTGTCGTCCTCATTGAACTCCGCTTCCATGTCATCTATCGCTCTTATGGACGCGGTAACGTGCTTTTTGAGCCCCCTGAGGAACTCGATATGCTCGTCGGGTATATCCTCGGAATGTGCGGCGAGCGCCTTCTTCGCGATGTAGCCGCGGGCGCTCTCGTCAAGCGCCGTGAACTTTTCGAGCAGCACGTAGTAGAAGAAGTACCGCTGTTCGGTGGTGTCCCCGATAGTGAGGGTGTTCAGCACGTTCACGTTGTCCCCCGCCGCGTTCACGTAGCGGAAGAAGTTCTTCTCCTTGAAGATGACCCCCGCGAAAAGCGCGTCGAACATGGCTTTGAGCAGCTTGTTCGCGTCCTTTTCACGGCTCATAACGCCGTCGCACTCAGCTATGCCCGCCTTTGCCGCGTCATACGCCGCGAGCATCTTCTCGGTGTACTTCCACGCGCCGTAGGTGCGCACATACGCTTCGCGTATCTTGTCGAGCTCCGCCGCGTTCATGTAGTTCACGGGGTTTAAGGTGAACAGCACGTTCGCGTTCTTTATTTTATTGATGAATTCGTCGTATTTCTGCTTGGCTTCCTTTATGGTGGAGGGCTTCTGGGGATCGAAGGTTATCGCCTTCACCGCGTCGGCGGTAAGGCTCTCGTCGAACCGCACATTGCCCACATTGTCGATTATGCCCGCTTCAAGCGCCCTGTTGAATATCTCACGGTTGGCCTCATTCTCGCGGTGAACCTTGCCCGTATTTTCGGTGACTGCCTCCTTCGGGCGCAGGGTATCGTGTATGGGGCTCGGGAGCCTGAACCAGTCGGTGTCGCGAAGTCCGCTGTATGTGGAGTAAAGGTGCTGACCTATCATATTCGCGTCCTTGGTGCCGCCTGTCTCGGAGACAAAGGAATAGTAATCCGACTCGAAGAGGTGGACGGTGTTGTGGTGAGCTACCGCAAGACCCGCGCCGAAGGTGAATATCGAGATACGGTTAGTGTAGGGGCTTATTATCTTGTGGCGGGAAAGCACCTCGTCGTCATCGGCGGCAGCTTCGATAGGTCCTGCCTGGGTAGGTATGGACACATAGAGTATCTCGGCTGTGTCGGTGGAGGTCGAGCAGGGGTACATGATGTTCGAGCGGGCGCGGAGCTCCTTTAACAGCTCCTTTGCCGCGTCGGCGCGGGACGCCGAGCTCGGATAGCGCGCCTCAAAGAACTCGCTCATGGACTGGCTCAATGTCTCGGAGAAGTGTGAAGCTATGCTGTCGCAGATGAACGTTGAGACATCGAACTCGTCCCTCGACTTGCTTGCCTTGAACGCTTCAAGGAAACGGCGCAGGATATCGGACACCGCGTTTTCGAGGTCAACGGCGCTTACCTCCTCGTTGAGCTTTTCAAGCACGTTCTGCTCGCTCTTTATGTCGTACATCTTCCACTCATAGGTCTTGCTGAGCCCTGTGGTGGCGTTCTCAACGCCCGTGACGATGTTGAGGTTCTTCTCGCAGACTACCCGCAGATAGTCAAGGATACCCACCATATTGTCGATAAGATCGCTGAAATAGCTGCTGATACGGGCGATAAGCTCGCTGTACAGCTTTATGGTATAGTCGCAGCGGACGGAATCCGCCTTGTTCGTGTAATACTGTGAGATAAGGTTGAAGTAGTCCTTGCGTGAGCCCGAGGACACATCGAGGAACTTGCTGACGAAGGTGCTGTACGCGCGGTCGGCGGCGTTCTTCTTCTCCATGAGCTTCTGTGAGGAAAGCTCCGCCTGTATGCCCATTTCCTCGTTTATGCAGGTGCGAAGCTTTTTGAGCAGGCAGAACTTATCCTCCGAGCTTATAAGGCTCGCGATATAGTACGGTCCCTCGGCGCAGCTGCAAAAGCTTATCTCCGCCGCCTGGCGGAACTTGTTGAAGAAATACTCGATAGCGTCGGACAGGTAAACGCGGTAGCTTTCCTCAACCTTGTTCACCCATTCCTCACCCATTTCCTCAACGCTCCGCTTGTTGACCTTAAGCGCCTGGCGGGAGAACACGGGGTTCTCTATTCCGCCGTCAAAGAGCGACGGGCGGTGAGCGTCGAAGAACGACTGGACGGAGATGTTGTCAAGTCCGCAGGTGCCGAGGAACACCATTCTCTGCTCATTTGAGGGAATGTTGCCGTGAAGGCTGTTCATGTGGGCGAACACCTTGCCCGAGAGGTATTCGAGCACCTCGGACTTCGGCAGTATCGCCGCGGACGCGCCCACGGAGGAATACACGTTGAGCATGGGGTACTGGGGGATTATGCCCGCGAGCGCCTGTCCCAGATTGACGCGGAAGGAATCTATGCTGAAATCGCCCTGGCTGTCGGAGGAGGAGATGAAGTTGCATATTCCCTCGGCGGCTATGGAAAGGCTGAATTTATACTGCTCGGCGGGGTTTTTCAGCACAAAGCCGTCCTTGCCGCTCGCCGAGACGAACAGGCAGGTATCATAGGGACGCTCGGTGCTTATGGTCTCAAAGGTATCGGAATAGCGCTGCCTGAACGGGTCGAACATGTGCGAGTGCATATCCATGAGGTATTCGAGCTCCTGCAGAGCCGCAAATCCGTTGCGCTTGATATAGCGCTGGATATTCGGGTCATCGACCCGCGACAGGTTCACATCGGGGGTGAACAGAAATCCCATTATATCGTAGTTGCTCTTGCCCTGGCGGTTGATTATCTCGCGGACTATGTAGGGAATGTCTATGAAAGTGCCGCTTCCCGTGCCGCCGCTTATACCCGAGAGAATGAACACCTGTAAGCGCTGGTTTGGCATCATTCCCGTGAGAAGCTTCTGGACATTGGTGGTTATCGCCTTGACCACGGCGTTTATGGAGTTGAACAGAAGTATGCGTCCCGACTGGCGGATACCGTTCGCGCCGTCGTCTCCGCCGCCCTTGACCTTGGTATATATGCGCTTGGGGTCGTCGAGCCACTCACGCACATAAGGCGGGATAAGATGCTCGTTGGCAAGGAAACGCTCCACCGACGCGGAGATAGACACATACTCCCCCACCGCGAAGCGCATTTCGCCGTCCTTCTTGTCGGTCTTTTTCTTGAAGTAGGTATTGTCCGAGTCTATGCCGAGTATCTTGATATTGTTCGGTATCGCGAGAGCCTTGTTCGGCGCGTCGTCGGGGAGCTTGAAACGCTTGTTGATAAGCTGTTTGGTGTAGAGAAGAGCGTCCATTCCCGTTCCGCCGAGACCTATTATCAGCACGGGGTTGCCCTTGGACTCGACCCTTATCTGGGCGCTTGACATCGACCCGCCCAGGTCAACGCTCATAAGGGATATGTTTTCCTTCTGTGATTCCGATATTCTTGCCATGTTTTCCTCCGATGTATGAATTTACGCGCACGCCGCGCTGTGGTCATGTTCTGAGATACTGCACTATGAGCAGGTTGTTCGAGCCTGCCGCCTTGTCCGCGTATTTAATGGTCACGCGGTTCGCGTTGGAAAGCGATATCTTCTTGCCGACGGTGATACCGCCGCTGTACTCAACTCCCGAGGGTGCCGTGAGCCGTATGTCTCCCGCGTCGGTCATGGTTATCACCACCGCCGAGGTTATGCTCTTCGGCACTGCCTCAACGATGTCCGCGTCGTCGGACACGGTCTTTAGCACATCGTAGAGCGTCACTCTGCGCTTGCCGGGAACTTTCTTCGCAAAGTCATAGGGCATTGGCATGGACGGCATACCGCCGCGGTTGACGGTTATCACCACTCTGCCCGACCAGAAGCGCTTGTTTTCCTTCATGTATCTGAGTATCAGCAGGATAATGATGATAAGCACCACAACTCCCGCCGCGATGATAAGTATCAGTTTGAGGGGTCCCTCGGGCTCCTTGTACGCTTCCGAGCCGTGTTCGAGGGTCACTATTTCGCCGCGCATATCGATGTTGCCGTTGTAGATGCTCACCTGTACGGTGTAGTTATCGTCGGTATCTATGCTGCCCTCGCCGCGGAAGGTGCTGCCGCCGTCGGCAAGCATGACTATCTCCTGTGTCTCGCCGGTAGCCTCGTTTTTCAGCATTCCCTTGCCGAAAAGCTGCTGTATCACGTTTTCATCGGTTATCTTCACGCCGTTCGGGTCGGTAAGCTCCGCCGAGAGCTTGACCTTTGCCCCGGCTTTTACCTCACGGTCGGTGTATATAGTCGCGTTCAGCCGCAGGTCGCGGGTGAGTATGCAGTTTATATCCACCTTCGTATCCACGGGCGAGGTCACGCAGAGGTGCCACGTCCCCGCCGAAGGGTAATACAGCTTTACGAGCGTGTAGCCGTCATTGCGGGAGATATCCGCCTGTTCTCCGTTGAACAGCACCTCTCCCCCGTCGGGAGTTTTCACTTTGAGGTCTTCGAGCTCGCCGCTGTGCATTATTACGAGGTTCGCTTCGATGACCGAGCCGTCGGCTATTTCAAATTCTGTGTCATGCTCGCCGCCGATTGATTTGAAGCTTGCGAGCTGTCTGTTCTCCGCGCCCGTATGCCGCACGTAGATGTCGCTCAGTATCTCCGACAGGTCGCTCGCGCTGTTGGTCATGTATGTTTCATCGGCGTAGGTCTTGGCGGATATGTAGCGGAGCTGATTTTCATCAACATCGCCGTTGGCGTTCAGACCCACGGTATATATCGGTATCTCTGCCGCCTGTGCTTCCTCTATGCCTTTTTCGAGGTCGGCTTCCGAGTCTTCAAGTGTTCTTGTGGAGCTGTCGCCCTTTGTTATTACGGTCTTGCCGTCGGAGAGGAACACGATGAACCTGCCCTTTTCGGGGGCGCTCTCCGCCGCGAAGCTCTCAACGGTGTGCCGCAGCGCAAGTCCGATATCTGTTGCGCCTTTGAGCTCGGTGAGTTCATCGACCTTCTGCTTTATGGCGGCTCTGTCCTCTTCCGAGTTTATGGGTATGGACGGCTGCTCGTAGTTTATCTCCGAGCCGAACAGCACAAAACCTATCTTCGTCTTCCCGAGCGTACACAGGTCTGCAAAGAGCTTGATAGCTTCAAGCCTTATCATATCGGGGTCGCTGTTGTTCATCGAGCGGCTCGAATCCACAAGAAATATAACGTTTACTTCGCCTGTGGTCTCTCCCACCGCCCCCGCAGGGATAACTCCGAGCGACACAGACAATGCCGTTATAACAGCAATGACAGTACATATCAGTCTTTTCATACGATTCTCCATTTATATAGTATAAATATAGTATAAATAGCGATACATTATCTATTTTATTATACATCATTTCGTCCTAAAAGTAAAGTATATTTTAAATATCCTACAATTCCAACAACAAATAAACCGTTTTTTTGTAGCCTTTAACAATTGTTAAACCCCCTATTTGTTCGATTTGCCAACTGTGAGAGAAATACTGAGAGGAACAGAGATGAACAGAGAGACAGATTGGGGCTCTGCCCCAAACCCCGGCAGGGCTAACGCCGCCCTGCACCTGCGCCAGCGTGACGCTGGACCCAACTCCGTAACACGGAGATTAGAAAGATACATCAGAACTAACAGAAACAGCAGACTCGTTTGTTACGTGTCTGCTGTTTTTTTTGAAAAAAACTATTGACAAATGCTTACATGAGGTATATAATAACACTTGAACAAACGCTCAAATGTTCAAGTGTTATCCTATGGAGGTACTATATGAAAAAGAAATTCAAACTTCAGGACCTTGACTGCGCAAACTGCGCACAGAAAATGGAAGACGCGATAAAGAAACTCGACGGCGTGAACGACGCGTCGGTGAACTTCATGACCCAGAAGATGATTATCGACGCGGACGACGCGCGCTTTGATGACATAATGAAACAGGTGCAGGAGACCTGCAAAAAGGTCGAGCCCGACTGCCGCATAATCATGTGATATGGGAAACCTCACAAAAAAGCAGAAAAACACGCTTATCCGCATAATCGTCACATTCGTGCTGCTCGCCGTGCTGATGATTTGCGAGCATACGGGAGTTTTCGGCGGGTTCCCGTGGTGGCTCATGACGCTGATATTCCTCGTGCCGTACTGTATCATCGGCTATGACATCGTGATAAAGGCGGTGAAGAACATAGCCCACGGACAGGTGTTCGACGAGAACTTTCTCATGCTCACGGCGACTGTGGCGGCATTCTGCATCGGGGAGTATTCCGAAGCTGCGGCAGTCATGCTGTTCTATCAGGTGGGCGAGCTGTTCCAGAGCTACGCGGTCGGCAAGGCAAGACGCTCGATAACCGACCTTATGGACATAGTCCCCGAGTACGCGAATATCGAGTGGGACGGCGAGATAAAGCAGGTCGATCCCGATGACGTTGAGGTCGGGGATATCATAGTCATAAAGCCCGGCGAGCGCATACCCCTTGACGCGACAGTCACCGAGGGCGAGACTATGGTAGATACGGCGGCTCTCACGGGGGAGTCGGTGCCGCGGCGTGCAGCACCGGGCTCTGAGCTTGTGAGCGGCTGCATAAACATGAGCGGCACTGTAAAGGCACAGGTGACGAAGGCATTCGAGGATTCCACCGTAACGCGGATTTTAGAGCTTGTGGAGAACGCGGGCAGCAAAAAGGCGCGGGTGGAGAACTTCATCACCCGCTTTGCGAGGATATACACCCCTGCCGTTACGGTGGGAGCGGTGCTGCTTGCGGTGATACCGCCGCTTTTCGTGGGCGGCTGGGGCGACTGGATAGCGCGCGCGTGTACGTTTCTGGTAATATCCTGCCCATGTGCTCTTGTCATCTCGGTACCGCTGGGATTTTTCGGCGGGATAGGCGCAGCTTCCCGTGCGGGAGTGCTTGTAAAGGGCGGCAACTATCTTGAAGCGGTGTCGAAGCTTGATACGATAGTGTTCGACAAGACGGGAACTCTCACAAAAGGGGAGTTTAAGGTGAACGGCATACACCCGTCGGGCTGCACGGACGAGGAGCTTCTCGAAACGGCGGCGCACGCGGAGTGCTTTTCCGACCACCCGATAGCGGTGTCGATACGCGAGGCATACGGTAAGCCTGTAAACTCCGCGAGGGTCACAGGCGCGGGAGAGACCGCGGGTCACGGAGTGACCGCGGAGATAGACGGGAAGAAGGTGCTGCTCGGCAGCGCGAAGCTTATGCGGGACAACGGTATAGAGCCCGCCGAGCCCGACTGTGCGGGAACGGTGGTATATGCGGCGGCTGACGGCAGATACATGGGAGCTCTGATAATATCGGACGGCATCAAGGACGGCTCACCCGACGCGATAAAGGCTCTCAAAGCTGCGGGAGTTCGCAGGACGGTCATGCTTACGGGGGACAGAAAGCCCGAAGCTGACGCTGTGGCGGCGCA
Organism: Ruminiclostridium sp.; assembly: GCA_017635675.1. Classification (GTDB taxonomy): domain Bacteria; phylum Bacillota; class Clostridia; order Oscillospirales; family Ruminococcaceae; genus Ruminiclostridium_E. Next base: position 53,731 of record JAGBLA010000118.1, on the reverse strand, counting down.
GCTCGGGATAGACACGGTGTGCGCGGAGCTTCTGCCTGCTGACAAGGTGGAAGCGGTGGAGAAGCTTCTTGACGCGGGCGGGCGGTTAGCGTTCGCGGGCGACGGCATAAATGACGCGCCTGTGCTTGCGCGCGCCGATGTTGGCATAGCTATGGGGAGCATGGGCTCTGACGCGGCGATAGAGGCGGCGGATATAGTCATCATGGACGACGACCTGCGCAAGATACCGACAGTCATGCGCATAGCCGCAAAGACCATGCGCATAGTCCGTGAGAACATAGTCTTCGCCCTCGGTGTCAAGGCTATCGTCCTCGTCCTCGGAGCGCTCGGCATAGCCAATATGTGGCTCGCCGTCTTCGCAGATGTCGGCGTCGCCGTCATAGCTATCCTCAATTCTATGAGAACTCTCAAAGAGAGACAGAGATGAGACAGAGGAACAGAGAGGAAAAGAAGAACAGAAGAACAGAATGGGGCTCTGCCCCAAACCCCGCGGGGGGCTTCTCGCCCCCACGTCCCCTCGCCAGCGACGCGCTGGAGCCGACCCCGTAACACGGAGATTAGGAAGATACATCAGAACTAACAGAAACAGCAGACCCGTAACAAACAGGTCTGCTGTATTCTTTTGCTATGAACAGAGTAACGAATCTCCGTGTTACGGTACTGCCTGCGGTGCTCACCGCTTAACCTACTATACCCGAGCGCTCGATACCCTCAACGAAATTCTTCTGTAAGAAGATGTACATTACGAGTATCGGAAGTATCGAGAGCAAGCAGCCCGATTCTATCCACACGAGCCAGTCCGAGGCGACGCCCGTGGGGGTGCCTGTTGGGCTGTAATACGCAGAAATGGTCTGATAGAGGTTGCTTACCATGAGGGCGACGGTGTTGGACTTGGTGAAGAACATACCCGAAACGTAGGAGTCGTTCCAGTACCATACCACGGAGAAGATGAATACCGTGAGGAAGGAGTTGGACGCGTTGGGTATCATTATTCTCACGAATGTCTCGAAAGGTCCGCAGCCGTCAAGGTACGCGGCGTCCTCAAGCTCCTTCGGGAGCCCGCGGAAGAACTGTCTGAACAGGAAGATGAACAGACCCGCTCTGATACCGTTGCAGAAGAACGCCATCATGTAAAGCGCGAGCGGCTTATCCGCAAGGTTGAGCGCCTCGCCGTTGTTGAACAGTCCCACGATACCGAAGGGATTGAAGTATCTGAACTGCATATACTGCGGGATAAGTATTACCTGGGTGGGGACTACTATCTGCATGATAACCACGCCGAACATTATCCCCTTGCCCTTGAACTTGAAGCGGGCGAAGCCGTAGCCGACTATCGAGCAGGTAAGCACCTGGATTATGGAGCACACCACGTTTACCGTTACGGTGTCCCATACAAGCTCGGGGTAATCTATCGCCACCCATGTCTCGAACAGGTTCGAGAGCGTGAAGGTCTTGGGTATCCACATGATAGACGGGTCGGACATATCCACCTGGGGTCTTATCGCACAGGATATCATGTAGAGTATCGGATAAACTACGACAAAAGCAAGTCCGAAAAGGATAAGGAAGCGGAACACCGGCCACACCTTTTCGCCTACGCGCCTGCCGAGAATGTACTTGTAGTGCTTCTTCTCAGCATCATTGTACTTGAAATAGTGTGTGATTATCTCCCAGCTGCCCACGTGGAACTTGCTGAGACGCTTCTTTTCTTCCTTTTTGAGCTGTCTTTTCGATTTTTTCTTTACGGAAGCTGCTTCGGGTACAGCCTGAATATTCTCGTTGTCCATTGAAGCTCCTCCTTAATCTACCTGATAGAATATAAATCTCGAAACTATTCCCGTTATCGCCGCGAGTATGACGCCGATTATCGCGAAGTATATCCATGCCATTGCCGAGGCGTGGTCGTACTCCCACTGCTTGATGTAGGTCATTACCTGCTGCATTACGGGGTTGTCGGATTTAACGAACGCGTCGATAGTCGTATAAACGAGGTTTACGAGTATCATCGGCGAAATTGTCGGGAAGGTTATCTTCCAGAAGAATTCCCAGCCCGTAGCGCCCTCCATTGACGCCGCCTCCTTCGCGGAAACGGGTATTGTCTGGAGCGCCGAGATGAATATGAGTATCTGGATACCCGAGTCCCAAATAAGGTTGAGCATTGAGCTCGTGACCTCGGATACCGCGTCCGCAAGGGACTGGCTTATGTTGTTCAGACCCATGAACATGAGGAAGTCCTCAACGAAGTCCGTTTTGAACAGAGCGCTGAACTGCTCCGCGTCGGAGATACCCTGCGAGAGCATATCACCGTTGATGACTCCGAGCACAGGACCCGTAGCTATCAGCACGGGCAGGAAGAATATCGCTCGCGCGAGCGTTCTTCCCTTGAACTTGTCATTGAGCAGCAGCGCCACGAACAGCGAGAATACCAGTACCAGCGGCACGGTGTACGCTGTTTCTCCGAGGGACGCCACAAGGTTCTTCGGGTAATCGGGGTTTACGGTGAACGCCCAGCGGATATTGTCGAAGTTGTTCCACTCGGTGTATATTCCGGGTCCGCTCATTCCGAGCTCCGCCTGTCTTGCCGCGTCGTTTACGAGCTCAGTCTTGCACATCGCGTACCAGAGCGACTGGCACATCGGGATAATGAACATATAAAGCACGCCCACTATCCACAGCGCCACGAAACCGTAGCCGTAAAGCCCCTTCTTGCGCTCGTAGGATATCTTGGATTCCTTTATCTGCTTGACCTCGCGGGGCTTTCTGCGGCGGATATCCACCTCGCCCTCGGCATTGAGCGCCGCCGCGGAGGCTGTCATGTGCATGGCGGCTTTTTTCTTCGGCGCTTCCTGCACAGCCTCGGTCACAGCTTCCTGTGCCAATTCCTGTACAGTCTCCTGTGCCGCCGTCACCTCATCAGTCGATGAAGCTGTGCTTTCAAGCTTCTCGTTTTCAAGCTCACTCATCAGTCATCGACCCCCAATCCATAATTCTTCAAATCAACAGCGCTGCCGTCAATCTTAATTTCGCCCGTGGAAGTATTCACATAAACGGACTTGCCGTTGCTGAACTCTGTCATGTACTCGCCGTCGGCGATGCGCTCGTAAGAGGTCATCTGCGCGTCGGAGAGCGATTTCACGGTCTCGTCGAACAGCTTGAACTCCTTCACCGAGCGGTCGAGCCAGCCCTGATAGTTCGTGTAGTAGAGCACGTCGTACTCGCTGTCCGCAAACTTGTTCGGGTTGTTGTGCATCAGCTCGTAGTGTATCGGAGTACCCGTGAGCAGCGCGAGCATTCTGAGCTCCTCGGCATTCGCACTCTTGTTTATCGCCTTGGTGGTGTACGGTATCACGCCGTGGAGCACCATTTCCACAAAGGGTATGTCATAGTCGAAGATATCGTAGTTCGACGAATAGAGCGGAACGTCCTTTATGCAGTCAACGTACGGCAGGAGATACTGGTTCGCGTTCTCGGCGAGTATCGTGAAGCCGTCGTCTTTAAGCTTTGAATAGCCGTTTTTCAGAATGTTTATCGTATCCTCGCGGACGATGTACGGTCTGCCGTCCGCGTTCTCACGGCTGAAATCGCTGTACAGCGTATTCGCCGCCTGGTTGAGCGAGATGTACTTGGTATTCTCATTCGTGAAGCTGTCGGAAAGCTTGTTGAAGATATCCGGGAAGTACCACGGGGAAAGTATTGTCCAGCTCTTCTTTGTGAGGTGCGGAAGTCCGAACGCAAGGTCGAAGGGCGTCTGTGTCGCATACGCCTTGGTTATCTGCTTTGACGCGTTGAGGGTGAAGGAGTAGCCGTTGCCCGACTTGTAGAACTCCATGATGTCGCAGCTCGGGAACAGCTCATACTGCTGTGCCTCGATGTAATTCTTGAACTCGGTATAGTCGTTCTTGCCGCCGAGTATCGAAGAATACTGGAAGTTCGCCGCGACTTCTCCCACGATGCCTGTCTCGCTGAAATCCTCGTAGATTATCTTGATGTTGCGCACGCCTTCGTTTTCGAGCTGCTTTACGATGTCAAGCGCCTCGGAGTAGGTGGTCGCCGCGGTCTGGATATCCACGGGGAAACCGAGCACGGACTGTGTCTTTACCGTTCCGCCGTAAAGCGTGAGGTAATAGGGCGCGTCCTCGGACTTTACCTTCTTCGTAACGCCTATCTTGTTTATCAGATAGTCACGGTAAATGTCCGCCACATCGGTGTACTTTATCTCGTCGCCGTATATCGGGTAATACGTGGTGGTAAGGTCGCCCGCCTTGATACCCTCCGCCTCATAGACGGTGAGCGCCGTATTGCTGTTGCCCATGAAGTAGTTGTCTCTCGTTCTGAGCGAATACTCGAACCAGCAGGCGTTGAGGTCGGTAACGTTCTGACCCGTCACCATAGCGTGCTCGGTGGCGTACGCGTCGCCGTCGGTGGATATCATCACAAGACCCGCGCCCGCGGACTCGTTGATGTTCGCCATAACGGGCATAGTCACCTTTTCGATGATGTCCCCCGCGTAGAGCTTGCCCACCGCGAGGTCTTCGCCGTAAACCTTGGACTTGAATGTATTGTTGTCGCCGTAGCTCGTGCCGTTGTTGTATCTTATCACCGCGCCCGAGCCGTCGGGAACTATTATCATGCCGTCCTCGGCATAAGCCGTGGAAGCCATGTTCTCAAGCACATGGACGTTGAGTATCTGATACCCCGTGTCGCCCGTGATACGGTTGGTCTCGGGTCTGTTCTCCGCTATCATCGAGGAGTGGACGGTGGCGCTGAACGTGCCGTCGGCGTTTATGATGATATCGAGCGGGATATCTATGTCATACTTTGTGTAGGAGAATGTGAACCGCACGCCGCCGTCTATCTTCTCCACCTTTTTCGTGACGTTTGAATCATAGGCGCGGACAGCGGACTCGACAGTCTTTGTCTCGGTGCTTACCACATCTATCGATATGGGTGTGCTGCGCTTGCTCACTCTTGTCTTGTTGGAGGAATCGGTGTTATAGTACGCCGACCACCATTTATGACCGTTCTGCTTATCCTCAACGGCGAACACCGCTGTCTTTTCATTGACATACAGCGCGAGCCGTGAGTTTTCCGCGAATATCTTCATATCCGCGAGAGCCTGCTCCTCGGTCACATAAATGCCGTTGTCCTCCTCTTCGGGCTCTCCCTCTGCGGCTCCGTCCTCGGCGGGAGCGTCCGCGATATCCGCGGTGTCCTCGTTCGCCGACATTACCGGCACGGAAGCCGCCGATACCGAGATTATCCCGGCAAGGCAGCAGGCAAGCAGCCTTTTCCTTATACTTTGCATTTTATAACCTCCAATAAATGGTCATATCTTTACGGTACCTGTGCCGCTAAATACTGAATCTGTACATAAGCTCCGTATATACGGAATAGCCGAATACGAACACCTGCTGGAACAGCGTCAGCAGCAGTACCGCAAGGAAGAGGATAATTGCCATAGCCACCACCGTGAAGAACATCGCGGCGATAGTCTTCGGTATCGAATACTGGTGTACGGTCTTCATTGCCGATATCATCAGCACCACCGACCATACGATGCCGAGGTATCTGAAGAAGGTTATGAATCCGCCCTCGGTGCGAAGCAGGAAGTTACTTGCGATAATAACTATCACTTCGGAGAACAGGTACGGCAGGAGCGCGTAAGCGGACACGCAGAAGATGTTCTTCATGGTGCCTTCACCGTCGAACAGCGTACACAGCGACCAGTTGCCCACCACCCATGTGAGGAACAGTATTACCGATGACGAGAAATACGGGACGATGTTGAACACCTTCACGTATGTGTCGTTGAACAGGAAGCCCGTGAACTGGGCGCTCGCCACGCTCACGATGAAGAACGCGATGACGATGACCCACGCGACCTTCATGTTATAGCCCTTTTTCCAGCGTAAGTCGTCATAGCCCTCAAAGGGGTGCCTCATCACGTAAAACGGCCATTTCCAGGCAGGAAGATCAAGATCAAATCTCATATTCAGTTACCTCCTTTTGCAGCCGCTTTTTTCTTTTTCATGCTCTTTCTCACGTAGCTTATCACTATCAGAGCCACCACTATCACAAGCACGATGATAAGCATCCAGTTGAAGTTCGCTCTGATAAATTCGATACGGAAGCTCTTGAAAGCTCTGTTATAGCCCGCGCGGGAGTTGCGGTAGAAGTAATCCAGCGCTGTGGCGTAGTCGTTCTGGTTAAGGTACGCGTTTCCGAGTCCGATGTAGGCGAGCCAGTAGTTGGCGTCGCGTCTTAAAACTTCCTCCCACGGAGCCTTAGCCTCGTCGTAAAGTCCCTCGTTGAACAGCTTTATCGCCTTCTGGACGATAGAACCGAACTCGGTCTGCTTGAACACGGTGACGCTGTTCTTGATGTTGTCAAGGACATACACCTTGTCGTGGTAGGTCTCGACTGCCGAGACCGAACGGAACGTACCCTTCTGGGTACCCTGGGAGTTCTTGTAGCCCTTTGTTCCGAAGATGAACAGAAGGTCGCACTCGTCGGTGTACTGGAACACGCGTCCCGACGCAAAGTCGAGCAGGTAGATATTGCCCTCGGAGTCAACATCGACGTCCGTTATCGCGGAGGAGTAGTTTGTACCTTTATAGTATCTTGTGGCGAAGTCGCCGAAGGACATATCCGAATATCCGAGCTTGATGAAGATGTTGGTACCCGCGGGGTTCAGCTTTTTGAGCACGTCGGTGTCCGCGGTCTTTGTCTCGGTGACGGTGTAGATGAAGCCTTCATCATCTACGTCAAGGTTTGAAATGGATATCGCCACGGAACGGCGCATCGCGATTATCTGGTCACGGGTGTATATCAGCTTCCAGAACTGCTGTGCTATTACCTCGGCGGTAGCCTCGACACGGTTCGCGCCGTAGTAGGAGTTGAACAGTCCGAACTCAGAGAACTGGAGCGCGCCCTGGGTTATGGACGGCACTATGACATACACGTTGAACGCGCTGTCAACTATGACCTTCTTGGGGTTGTAGGTCTTGTCAGCGTCGAATACGTCACCCGAGGGGCGGACATACTCCATGACTATCTCGTTGTCCTCGTTGAACGCCACGACGCGGTTGTTGTCATAGTCCGCGACGTATATGCGGTTGTATCCCTCGGTATTCGACCTTACGTAAACGCCCTGCGGGTTCTTGAAGGTGGTCTTCTGAATTGTGCTCTTGCTTTCGGGAAATTCATCGCCGTAGTGGAGAGTTTCTATGACTTTGGTATTCTTGGGGTCGAAATTCTCGTCTGTGACTATGATACGGTTATTCTTGCTGTCGGCTATGTAGAACTTTCCGAACTTCTGGTCTATGAATATATCCGCAGGCTCCGCGAGACCCTTGAGCTGTGCCTGTGCGGTCGTTGACCTGTCGCTGTAGTCGAGCTTGTCAAGCCCGAGGTCACTTCCGTCAACTACCCTATCGACTACGAAGCCGTTCTGTGAGGGTATCGGGTCGCCCCACCAGTCGTAGTTATAGCCCGTGTACGGCTCGTCGGCACCGGCTGACACCGAAAGAGCGGTAAGCGATACCACAACGGCCATAGCCGCGGCGGCAAGCTTTTTGCGTAACGACATTATGATCATCCTTTCTCGATGTGTTAATCTTTAAGGCCGCTCTGTGCCATTGTTTCAACGACTGAGCTTTGACAAAGCAGGAATATCAGCATCGGCGGTATCATAAGCACCACGGTAGCCGCTGCCGCGACGCCCGCACGGGCGATACCCGACGCGCTTATCTGCTGGAGCACTGTCGGTATGGGTTTCAGCGCCTCGTTGTAGATGAATGAATAGCCGTTTATCTGCCATGCGCCGTTGAACGCGAATATCATAAGCGTGAGCCACGCGGGCTTGACGTTGGGCATTACTATCTGCCAGCATATCCTTATCTGACCCGCGCCGTCAAGGTACGCCGCCTCTATAAGCGCGTCGGGGAGCTGACCTATGAACTGACGCATAAGGAACAGTCCCATTGACGTTGCGATGTACGGGAGCGTGATAGCAAGGTAGGTATCAATGATACCGATAGTCGCCATTACGATGTACTGCATGATGTAAAGCACCGTACTCGTGAACAGAAGCGTTACCTCGATGATCTTGTTGAGCGTCTTTCTTCCGGGGAACTGCACCTTTGCAAGCGCGTAAGCCGCGGAGGAGGAGAATATCAGCTGAGCCACGGTAACTACTATCGAAACGAATACCGAGTTGAATACGTATCGGCTGAAAGGTACCCACATATTCGACGCCGTATTTATAAGGTCAACATAGTTCTGGTTGGTGGGTGCCATAGCGTAGAGCTTAGGCGGGAAGAGAAACAGCTCTTCCGACGGCTTTATGGACTGTATCGCCGAGAGATAGATAGGAAACAGCATGAACAGTCCGAGCAGCATCAGCAGTATAAAAATGGCTATGTCGCCGCCGCGGCTCCCGCCATATTTCTTTCTGGATTTTCTTGTCCTCATGACTACCGTCCTTTCGGTTGATTAGTATGGATAGTACAGCTTTTCGCCGTGCATCAGTCGAGATACTTTCCGAGTATCTTCTTTATCGCCCAGTTTGCAATAAGCATTACTGCGAACAATACGAAGCATATCGCGGAGGAATATCCCATTTCGTATCTTATGGAGCCGTAGTCGTAAGCGTGGGTCATTATCGTGTGACCCGCGTAGTCGGTAGTCGGGAAGGCTGTGAGCATACGTCCGATGTCGCCCGCCGTGAATGACGAGGTTATCTGCATTACCGCCGCGAACATGAGCTGGGGACCCATTGCGGGGATAGTCACATAGATAAGCTCCTGTCCTCTGTTCTTTATGCCCTCGATAGCGCCCGCCTCATAGCGGTCTCTCGGGATACCCTGGAGTCCCGCGCGGATAGCGAGGAAGCCCGCGCCGAGCGCCATCCACAGCTGGACCACTATCAGAACTCCCATGATGTAATTCGCGTCGGTGAGCCACTGTATCGCGCCCTTCGCAATGCCGAGATTGATAAGGTACGCGTTCATGATACCGTAGGTATCGCCCGAGAATATGAGCTGCCATGTGGTGTAGATGTTACCCGCAAGCGTCGGAGCATAGAAAACAAAGGTGAATACTGTTTTAAGCGGTCCCGGAAGCTCGTTTATAAGCCACGCGAGGATAAAGCAGAGTATGTAGCTTATCGGACCCGTTACCACCGCGAACACAAGCGTGTTCTCGATAGCCTTGAGGAACACCTCGTCCTCAAGGAACAGCGAGTAGAAGTTGCTCAGTCCCACCCAGCGCGGGAACTGAGCCATGTTGAAGTTGGTAAATCCCATAGGAAGCGAGATTATTACCGGGATTATCATGAATATAAGGAACAGTACGAAGTACGGAGCTATAAGCCCGTAAACTCCGATGTTCTTTTTCATTTCTCTCAGGGTGTATCGGAACTTATTGTCCTCGATATAGAGAGACTTTTCCTGTTTAGCCAAATCCTGTTCCTCCCTGTCGTTACTTGCTTATAAGAGCGAGGTCTTCGTTCTTTCTCTTGATCTCGGAGTTGATGTCTCTGTTGTAGGAAGACAGAGCGTATCTCGGGTTCCACGCGTCGTTCACGACCGCTCTGAACGCGTTCTTGACGTGTCGTGTAGTAGCGTAGGACGCGGGGATTATCGGTATCTCCACGGTGTGAGCCATAGCGTCGGATATCTTTTCATACTCGGAGTTCGACCACGGGAGCTGCGCAAGAGCGTTCACGTTCGCCGTGTCGAAACGTCCCATCTGACCCATCTGACCCTCTATCGTTCTGCCGTAGCTTGTCATGATGTCGTCGGAGGTGAACCACTTGATGAACTCCCACGCCGCGTTCTTGTCAACGCACTTGGTGAATATTACCGCGCCCGCGCTGGAGGAGTTTGCCGAGTAGTTGATGTTGCCTATCGGGTTGCCGTGGATATCGGTGTCATCGGGCGTGCCGGGAACGTGTGTGAAGTCCCACAGACCCTTTATCTCCGGAGCGGAAACGGTGAGCTGGTTGAAAAACGTGTAGTTGTTGATGACTATCGGCATTTCGCCTGTTCTGAATCGTGTGAAGGGGTCATAGGTCTGCTCGAAGTCGTATATCGTGTAGAAATCCGTCCACTTCTTGAATACATCCACAATGACCTTCTGGTCGAAGGTGGTCTGTGTGAGGTCATCGACATAGATGTTGTTGCCTGTCTGGAGCACGAGCATCGAGAACGTGTCGCCCGACTCGAATATCGAGCTTGAAAGGTTCGATGTAGGCTGTACAAGTCCCACCGTGAGGTATGAACGCTGGAGCACGGGGATTATCTCTATCAGCTGGTCCCATGTCTTTAAGCGCTCCTCGGGCTTCGTTATGCCGAGCTCCTCTAAAATGTCGGTGCGGTAGAACATCATCGGGAATATCTGTGAAACGGGAAGTCCGTAAACTCCGCCGTTGTAGGAGTACAGAGTTTCGATAGTCGGAGTGAACCTGCTCTTTACTACGTCCTCGTAATCCTTGAATTCCGAAACGTCAACGAGAAGTCCTCTCGCCGCGCACTGTATCGGGAAGTCTCCGCCGAGGAACAGCGCGATGTCGGGACCCTTGCCCGCGAGGGTAGCTTCGAGGATAGCGCCCTGTACGAGGTTTATGCTCGCCTGAACGCCCGTATTGTTATGGTTGAAGTCATTATCGACGAGGTCCTTCACGACGGTAGCCTGGTCGCGTCCGAGGGATACCCAGACGTTGAGGGACTTTTCGCTCGTGTCGGAAAGCATGGTGTAATCCTCAAAGAACGAGCCGATGAAAGCCTGGAAACCGAACGCGAACTCCTCGAAGAAGTTGCCGTTTGCTCTGCCGGGCTGCTCATGCACGGTGAGCACCTCGATGTAGTCAAGTTCAAGGGGCTGGTCGCGGTAGTCACGCATCCACGCGGAAACCGCGGAGATGTAGTCCTTGAGCGTTCCCACCATCTGGGGGATATCATCAACCTTATCGACGCAGCGCTGTAAGATGACCGCGAGGGACTGGAGGGACGAGGCTTCCGAGCCCTGACCGAGCTTTTCGATGTTTGCCTTTTCCTCGTAGAGGGTGATTATCGCGTTCTTGAATACGGGGATAAGCTCGGGTATCTGTCTGTCAACGAGGTAATCGTTGTACTCGTCGGGCGACGGACCGGTTATCATAAGTATGCGTCTGTAATAGTAGTTGAGCTTATATACAAGGTCGTCAAGGCGGCGCATTATCTCGCCTATGCTGCCGGGAACAACTTCCATTGTAATGGTATGCTCGCCGGCTTCGAGGAAGATGTAAAGGTCGCTTCCGTTCGCGTCCTTAAGTCTCTGGGTGTACCAGTTGGGGTCATAGGGGAAGGAGACTATATCCATGCAGTCGTTGGGGACTTCGCCGTCTATGTATATGCGTCTGTTGGAGTAGAAGCCGCGCATGGTGTTCTGTCTTGCCTTGAAGGAGAAGTTATAGTACCCGTCGGCAGGGACCGTAAATCCCCATGTTATCGCCTGCGCCGCCTTTTTCCAGGTATCGGCGCCTATGGTGTTGTATCTCTGCTTGGTGGGGTGAGAGGGGCTCGCGTAGCTCGATGTTCTGTCGAATGTTGCGTAGAGCGTCGCGGAGGTCTTGTAAAGGGGCTGCTCACCCTGTATCAGAATGGTATTCGAGCCGATGTCGTTCTTGTTGGTGTTGAGGGGCATCGTGTTATCGATATCGCCCTGCGAGGGTGCCGTATATACGGGGGGCTTGTCGTAGTTCTTGAAGGTTATCGTCTTCAGGGCGATGTTGGTTCTGATACCCTCGATAGTGAGCTTGTGGCTCCCTGCGGAAAGGTTGAAGAAGTAGGGCTCGTTGAACAGACCCTCCTTATCCTTGACGGGGTATGTCACCCACATATCCTTTTCTATCTGGGTGGGTTTGAGCTCGTTGTCCTTGCTGTCCCTCTTTATCTCGGAGGCGTCCTCCCAGTATCTGTCGAGGGTGATGTCGTTGCAGGCGGTGAACGGGTACTCGCCGTCTATCTTTATTCCCACGTCAACGGTGGTGCTTCCGCCCGCTATGGTGTAGTAGAAGAATTCAAGGCAGTAGTTGCCCGCTTTCTCCACATCAAAATCATACTCGAAGGTGCCGCGGTTGTTCGTCCATACAAGACACTGCTCCTGTCCGCGGTAATCAATTCTCTCTGCCACAGGGAGCTCGCCGTAAACGTCCTTTCCTTCAACGCCGCTGACCGCGTCTATGACTATCTCGGCTTTCGGAAAGGCGCTGTCCTTGTACTTCTCGTAGTAAGCGCTGTACGCCGAATCCTTGTTTCCGGTATTCATGATGTTCTTTATCGTGGATACCTCGGCGCTCTCCTCACTTTGTCCGCCGCTGTTTTCCGCGAAGGACGGGAATGTCTGCGAGGATAACATCATCGCAGCGGTCAGAAATATCGCAAGTATTTTTTTCTTTCTGCCCATAATAAGCTCCACCTTTCCTTATATCCCATTTCTGAGGGAAAATGTAAAAGTTCAAATGAACCGTTATTTTATAATTCAAGCAGTTTACTGCTTATATATACATATCCTGCCGTCTTCGAGCTCGACGCGCACCCTGTCGCCGCCCTTTATGCCGAGAGCGTTCAGCTGCTCCTTGGGTATCTGGAGCCGCCCTGCCCTGTCGAGCAGCACGAGCTCGTCGTGTCCCGCGTTCTCCTCCAGCGAGCGTATCTCGCTCTGCTGCTGTTCGGTGAGCTCCTCAAAGCTTATCCCCGTCAGCACGGGTCTGCGGCGTATCATCTCGCTCGATGTCTTGCCGTCGCGTATCGCCACCACGCGGTCTATGGACTTTGCGAGGTTGGTGTCATGTGTGACGATGATTATGGTCACGCCTGTCTCGCGGTTGAGCTGTCTGAAAACTTCAAGCACGTTCCCCGCGGTCTTTGTATCCACGGCTCCCGTGGGTTCGTCCGCAAGCAGCAGCTTCGGGTTATTTGCCAGAGCTATTGCGATAGCTGCTCTTTGCTGTTCGCCGCCGGAAAGCTGACCGAGCATGGAGTTCTTTCTCTCGCCGAGCCCCACCATTTCAAGCAGGTGCTCCGCGCGCTTTCTGCGGTTTTCGTACCCGCTGAGCAGCATGGGCATTTCAACGTTTTCCACCGCCGTAAGGTAGGGTATGAGGTTTCTCGCGTTGTTCTGCCACACAAATCCAACGGTTTTCCGCTTGTATTCGATGAAGTCCTTGTCCGTGAATTTCAGCATATCGCGCCCGTCAACGTAAAGGCTCCCCGCCGAGGGCTTATCCAGCCCACCGAGCATATTGAGCAGCGTTGACTTGCCGCTTCCCGAGGCGCCGACTATTCCCATGAGCTCCCCGCGCTCGACCGTAAGGTCAAGCCCCTGCAGCGCCATGACTTCGATGTCCCTGCTTTTGTATATCTTCACGAGATTGTCACAGCGCACCATGACATTTTCGGGCGGCGCGAGCAATACGGTCTTTGGCATATCGGTTATCCTATATATATTATAATGGTATATCGTTCCTGATAACGTTTACTATTTTTCCGTCGGAAAGCTCGTAAACAATATCCGCAAGCTGCATCATAGCCTCATCGTGGGTCGTCATCACCACGGTTATCCCGTCGTCCCGCACAAGCTCTCTGAACAGCGCGAGCACGGCGGTCCCCGTGTTTGAGTCGAGGGCGGCGGTAGGCTCGTCGGCAAATATGAGCTTCGGCTTTGCGGCTACCGCGCGGGCTATCGCCACACGCTGCTGCTCACCGCCCGAAAGCTCACCGGGTCGGTGGTCCATGCGCTTGCCGAGCCCCACGCGGGTAAGACATTCCTTTGCCCGCTTTATGCGCCCGGATATCGGGTGTCCCGCGAGCCGCAGAGAAAGCTCCACGTTTTCGAGCGCGGTCATGGTCGAGATGAGCGCCACAGACTGGAACACGAACCCGAGCTCTTTCCGCCGCAGCTTATCGCGTTCGCCGTCGCTCAATGCTCCGATATCCCGCCCGCAGAATGTCACATTGCCGCCGCTCTGCCTGTCGAGCGCGCCGAGAATATTTATGAGCGTGGTCTTTCCCGAGCCCGACCTTCCGCGAAGGCACACAAGCTCTCCCTCGTTCACATCAAGGCTCACATCGGTGAGGGCGCGGACGATATTTCCGTTCCCGACATCAAATTCCCGCGAGATGTGTTCGGCTTTAAGTAAAATATCCATAAATCAGAAGTTTTCTTATGTAAAAACAGTGCAATATTCACAAATGGGCATAGTAATCCCATTGTTTACTATACTATTATAGCAAATATGACCTCACTTGTCAATATCTATAAAATACTTTTCTTTAATATTACGATATTAATGCGAAATGCCTAAAATACTTCATTTTTTAGCAGATATTGTTGTAATTTAAGTTAAACATACAAGATATTGAGGAAAAAAGCCGTTTTCAAGTAATCGTTATCATTTAAGATAAGAAAAATTTCTTGATTTTTGTACGGGAAAGTGATATTATAGTAAAAAAGGAGATATATCTATGAACATCGGACTTGTACTCGAAGGCGGAGCGAGCAGGACAATATTCACCTGCGGTATTCTGGACGCTCTGCTGGAAAACGATATATACATAAACTACGTCGCGGGCGCGTCGGCAGGCATTTCCTACGGCGTTTCATACCTCTCAAAACAGCACGGCAGGAACCACAGGATAACCGAGCTTTACATGAACGATAAGCGGTACATGGGCGCGCGGAATATGCTGAAACGCGGCAACCGCTCGTACTACGGGCTTGACTTCGTGTTTGAGGAGATACCCTCGCGGCTGCTCCCCTACGACTTTGAGGAGTACAGGCGCTCGGGCGAGAACGGCTTCGGCGCCGTCACCAACATCGAAACGGGCATGACAGAATATATGCGCGTCAGAGCCGATGACAAAAAGTGGACGGTGCTGCGCGCGTCCTGCGCCCTGCCGATACTGTTCACGCCCATAAAGATAAACGGCGCTTACTACATGGACGGCGGCATCACGGATTCTATACCTTTTAAATATGCGCTCGGCAGCGGGCTCGACAAGGTGATAGTGGTGCTCACCCGCCCGCGCGGCTATGTCAAGAAGCCCGAAAAGCTCACAGGGCTCGTGAAGCTCAGATACCCGAAGTTTCCGAAGCTCGCGGAGGCACTCTCACAGCGCCATGTCATGTACAACCGCGAGATACGCGAGCTTGAACAGCTCGAAAGCGAGGGAAAGG
This sequence comes from Ruminiclostridium sp., assembly GCA_017635675.1. Classification (GTDB taxonomy): domain Bacteria; phylum Bacillota; class Clostridia; order Oscillospirales; family Ruminococcaceae; genus Ruminiclostridium_E. Next base: position 38,512 of record JAGBLA010000118.1, on the reverse strand, counting down.
CGCTCGTCCTCGCCCCCGAAAAGGACTACGGCATACACCGCACCGAGAATGACCCGAAGATACTGCTGCCCTTTGAGAAAGAGGGGCATGACTACGCGATAAGAAAGCTCGCGGAGATAAAAGATTTCATCGGTAAGTGAAAATTCAGCCAAAGGTATTGATTTTTTCGGAAAAATAGTTTATAATATATAGAAAGCTCTTGAATATGAACACAGACCCCGTACAAGGTCGTGTTGTGAACCATGTCAGGCGGGGAACCGAGCAGCATTAAGCAAATTTTCGGCTTGTGTGCGGCAAGCCTGTGTTCATAATCAAGGGCTTTTATTAAACGGAGGGGGCGGAGAAGTGTATCTCGCATTATACAGAAAGTACAGACCGAGAGTTTTCGATGATGTTATATCGCAGGACCACATCACCACCACCCTCAAAAATCAGCTCAAAAACGGACAGTCCTCACACGCGTACCTTTTCACGGGCTCACGCGGGACAGGCAAGACCACCTGCGCGAAGATACTCGCAAAGGCGCTCAACTGCACGAATTTAAGGGACGGCAACCCGTGCCTTGAATGTGAGAGCTGCAAAAGCATAGACGAGGACTACTCCGACATCGTTGAGATAGACGCGGCATCAAACAACGGCGTCGATAACATACGCGACCTCAAGGAGGAATCCTTCTACGCCCCCATGTCGGGAAGGTACAAGGTTTATATCATCGACGAGGTGCATATGCTCTCGATATACGCGTTCAACGCGCTGTTAAAGCTTATCGAGGAGCCGCCGCCCCACGTGGTGTTCATCTTCGCCACCACCGAGGTACACAAGGTCCCCGCGACGATACTCTCACGCTGTCAGCGGTTCGAGTTCAGACGCATAGACATAAACGACAGCATAAAGCGGCTTTTATGGGTAGCACAGCAGGAGGGAAAAAAGCTCACCGACGACGCGGCTTTCCTTATCTCGAAGATATCCGAGGGCGGAATGCGCGACGCGCTCTCGCTGCTCGACCAGTGCATTTCCGTGAGCGACGAGGTCACGGAGGACGTAGTGCGGGAATGTGCGGGTATCTCGGGAAGTGATTATCTGTTCCGTATCGGCGCTCTGATAAAGGAGCAGAATACCGCGGAGCTGCTTATGCTGCTTGACGAGCTTTCGTCAAAGTCCAAGGACGTGACGCGGCTTTGCGAGGAGCTTATCTCGCATTTCAGAAGTCTTATGCTCATTCAGTCGGGCGCGGACTCACTCGCGGTGCAGGCAACGAGCGCGGACTTTGAGCAGCTCAGGGCTCAGTCCGAGCAGTTCTCCCCCGCCGAGGTCATGCGCTGCATACAGATATTAAGCGATACCTACACCGCTATGGGCAGGGTGCGCACACCCGCGCTTTATCTTGAAATGTGCTTTATCAGACTTTGCACCCCGAAGCTCGACATTGACGAAAAAGCGATAAACGCCCGCCTTGAAAGGCTTGAACAGGCGATAAAGAACGGCGCGGTGATTTCCGCCCCTGCGGTGACTGCGGTACAGACCGCCCCTGCTGCCCCTACAGCAGTCGGTACTTCTCCTGCCGCTCCCTCTGTTCCTGCGGAAAATACGGAAAGCTCGCAAAGCGCTCCCGCCGCTCAACAGGCTCCCCCGCCCCCCGCGGAACAGCAGGCGGAACAGCAGCAGCCCCCCGCGGAACAGCCCCCCGCTGAAACTCCGCTTTCATCGGACATGATACCGCTTATGGTATGGCAGGACATAGTGGATTCGCTGCCGCTTTCCATAAAGCTCGGCATTGCCGACACAAAGGCTTACATCAGCGGGAACACTATCTACGTTGACGGCGGAGAGCTCGCATTAAAGCTTGCCACAGAGGAATACCGCGGCGAGATAGCCAAAGCCGCTTCAAGAGTAGTCGGAAAGAACGTAACGATAATGAACCTCAAAAATTCCGACAGCTACCGCGAAATAGTCGAGAACGCCCCTAAGCCCAAGTCAAAGGTCACGATATTCCTTGAGCTTGCGGAGTCAAAGGGCATAAAAGTAAAATATCAAAAATAAAAACGAAAGGAAACACAAAAATGAGAGCAAGATTACCCGAAGGATACGCAAATAAAGGAGCCGCGAACATGAATTCCATGGTCAAGCAGGCTCAGAAAATGCAGGAGGATATCCAGGCTGTACAGGAAAGACTTGAACAGACCGAATTCACCGAGACTGCGGGCGGCGGCATGGTAGAGCTCACCATGACGGGCGGCAGAGAGCTTAAGTCTATAAAGATAGACCCCGAAATAGTTGATAAGGACAACATCGACGAGCTCCAGGACATCATCATCGCGGGCGTGAACGCGATAATACACAAGATAGACGAGGAAAGCGCAGCCGAAATGGAGAAGGTAACGGGCGGCGTAAGCTTCCCGGGTCTGTTCTGATATGGCGGAATACTACTCCGCGCCCCTCGTGTCCGCTGCCGAGCAGTTCGCGAAGCTCCCCGGCATAGGCATGAAGACCGCACAGCGGCTCGCTTACTTCATGCTCAATCAGCCCGTGGAGGAAGTCGAAAGGTTCACAAGCGGCATACTCCTCGCACGGAAAAGCGTGCAGTGCTGTTCCGTCTGCCAGAACTTCACCGACACGGACATCTGCCCTATCTGCGGCGACATCAGACGCGACAGGAAAACGATATGCGTGGTGGAAGCTCCGAAGGACGTTTCCGCGCTTGAGCGCGCGGGCGGTTTCAACGGGGTCTATCACGTGCTGCACGGGCTTTTGTCCCCCATGGAGAACATAGGTCCGAACGATATCCGCATAGCCGAGCTTATGAAAAGGCTGTCGGGCGATGTGAACGAGGTGATAATGGCAACCAACCCCACAGTTGAGGGCGAAACTACCTCGTCATACATCAGCAGAATGATAAAGCCCCTCGGGATAAAGGTCACAAGGCTCGCTTACGGTCTTCCCGCGGGCTCGGCGCTCGAATACGCGGACGATGTGACGCTCCAGCGGGCGCTCGAAAACAGGAACGAACTCTGAATACTATACAGCAGACTTTTTTCGGGGTCTGCTGTTTTTTTGACAGTTGTTTGATATTTGACGTTAATTTGCACAAGAAAATTTATAAGTTTTACTATTGAAAATTTTCAACAATTATGGTAAAATATTATCACGTATTATGTTGAAAACTTTTTTAATTTTAAACCATTATCCACAGAAGGGAAAATTGTAATGAGCTCCTCCGAAAATGAACTTAATTCATTCAGCGATATTTTCGATATGATGACAAATCGCCTCGACATAACCGATGTCGCGCGGAACCTTTTCATCAAGCCGATAAAGCCTATAAAATTACAGGGAAATACCGTCATTCTTTTCATAACAAGCGATTATGTCAAGAAAATAATCGAGGAAAACTATGACAAAATGTTCAAGAAGAATTTCAAGGAGATACTCGGATTTGATGTTGAGATAAAGTACATCACAAAAGAGGACGACACTATATCTCCCGAGGAAAAGGTAAGAGTCTCGGCTCCCATTCCCGAGCTCGACGACGACCCGTACATGAAGACCACTCTCCACGAAACAGAGGAGAACAGCAACTATAAATACACCTTCGATACATTCATAGTCGGTGAGAGCAACCGTCTCGCCTGCGCGGCGTGCAAGTCGATAGCACTGGACAAGCCCGATTTCAACCCGCTGTATATTTACAGCGAGCCGGGTCTCGGAAAGACACACCTTCTCTACGCGATAAAGAATGAAGTGGAAGCGCGCCGCCCCGGCTGCAACATCGTTTACTGCTCGGCGGAGACATTCGTCAACGAGTTCGTCAACAGCGTAAAGTACAACTCCACCGAAGATTTCAAGAGAAAGTACAGGAACGCGGATATGCTGCTCGTCGATGACGTGCAGTTCTTCTCGGGCAAGAAGGAGAGCCAGAACGAGCTTTTCCATACCTTTGAGGAGCTGCACCGCAGAGGCAAGGAGATAATCCTTACCTCCGACCGACCCCCGAAGGAGATAAACGACATCGAGGACAGGCTGCGCACCCGCTTTGAGTGGGGACTTCTCGCGGACATCGCGCCGCCGGAGTTTGAGACAAGGCTCGCTATCATCAAGCGAAAAGCCGAGCTTCTTGACCTTCGCATACCCAACAATGTCATGGAGTACATGGCGGAGAGACTTAAAAACAATATCCGTCAAATTGAGGGCGCTATCGTGAAAATTCACCAGGTAGTGCTTATAACCGGCAACCCGCCGACTATCATCATGGCGCAGAATACTATCAAGGACGTTATGAGCAATGACCAGCAGCCTGTGCCTGTAACTGTTGACCATGTGATAACCGACGTTTCGCACATCTTCAATGTTTCTCCCGAGGAAATGCGCTCAAAGAACCGCAATTCCCAGGTCTCCACCGCAAGACAGGTCGCAATGTACGTCATAAGCAAGGTAACAGACCTTTCCTATACCAACATCGGCAAGGAGTTCGGCGGGCGCGACCACTCGACCGTGGTATATGCCACGAGCAAGGTGAAGAAGGTCATGCAGACCGACCCCGCCTACCGCGCCACGGTGGAAGACCTGATAAAGAACATAAGCAATCTCTGATTTTCCACAGTCTTGTGTTGAGAACGTATTTCGGTTAAAAGATGTCCCCCTTTGTCGAGGGTATCGGGCGCGGTTTCCGTTAGCTTTTCCGTAACTGTGCAGTATTACCGAAAAGCGGCGCATATTATAGGTTGAAATTACCATAATATAGATATAATTCTTTATATCATAATATGTAGTTATTCTGACAGAATTTAACTTATCCTTCAACAATTATTTCCCGGTGAAAAGGAAAAAGTTCAATTGTGGGATAGTTGAAAGCTCTCTTAACACTGACAACATTTTATCAACTCTCAAATCAACCGGGCAAAAGGCTCTGCAATGCGCAGCGGAAGAATTTTCCACTGATTGCCCGTCCCTATAACTACTAATAAAATAATATATATTCTTTGCTTTTTAAAGCGGGAACTTTTCTTCCTGTAAAAAACGGACAAGTTTATCTGACATTGTTCCAATAACAAAAGTCATTATATATTAAGTCTATATTAAGCTGTATTCATCGGAAAGGATAAACGTAATGAGATTTACCATTGAAAAGAATAAACTCTCCGACGCACTTTCAAACGCGTCAAAGGCAAGCTCGGCACGTTCAAGCATTCCTGCGCTTGAGGGCGTTCTCATGTGCCTTAAAAACAACCGCCTCACCATTACGGGATATGACCTTGAAATGGGTATCAAGTGCATAATAGACCCCGAGGAGGCTGTCGAGGACGGCGAGATAGTAGTAAACGCGCGAATATTCGGCGATACCATACGCAAAATGCCCTCAGGCACAGTGGATATCTCCACAAGCGGCGAAAACATAAGGATAACCTCGGGCAGCGTCGTGGTGGATCTTATCGGTACCTCGGGCGACAACTACCCCAATATCCCCGAGCTGAAACGCGACATAACCTTCGAGGTAGATGAATCCGTCATGAAGAGCATGATACGCCAGACTATCCACGCGGTGGCTGTGACGGATATCAAGCCCGTCCACATGGGAAGCAAGTTCCATATCAAGGACAACGTGCTAAGCGTCGTGAGCGTTGACGGCGTGCGTATGGCGAAACGCACCGAGAACGTTACATATAATGACATAGATTTCGTGGTGCCGAAAAAGACCCTTGACGAGTTCATGAAGATGCTTTCCGATGAGCCCAACGAAAAGAATATAAGTATCTGCATAGACCGAAACCAGATATGCTTTTCAAAGGACGACTATATCATCATCTCACGCCTGCTTGACGGCGATTTCATCGACTATGAGAAGATAATGGGCTTTGAGGAGAAATCGAGCGCTGTCGTGAACGCGGTGGATTTTGCCGCAGCACTTGACAGAACTCTCGTCCTCAACACCGACAAGTACAAATGCCCGGTCATCTGTACATTCAACGACGACTCCATGCACATCGGGATAAAGACTTCTGTCGGTAAGATGAACGCGGACCTTCCCATTCAATATACAGGCGATAAACTTGAAATAGCATTCAACGCAAAGTATATGATAGACGCCCTTAAAAACAGCGAGTGTGACGAGGTAAGAGTGGATTTCTCGGGCCCGCTTTACCCCATAAGAATACGTCCTCTCGAAGATGACAGCTTTGTGGGTATTGTACTCCCCGTAAGAAGTAAGTAAGATATTACAAAGGGTAATGATATGACAGTTGTTGAAGTTGTTCCTCCTTTCATAAAACTTGAACAGTTCTTAAAGTTCGCAAACATCGCCGAGACAGGCGGCATGGCAAAGCTTATGATCTCCGACGGGATTGTCGAGGTCAACGGCGAGGTGTGCATGATGCGCGGAAAGAAACTGTATGACGGCGACACCGTGACTGTGAACTTTGAGGAAGGAACAGAAGAATATACTTGCAGGATAAAGGAATAAAGGAAATAACAGTAAGTAATGATAATCAAGTCTTTATCGGTAAGAAATTTCAGAAATATAGCCTCTGCTGATTTTATTTTTGACCCGAAGGTGAACATCTTCACCGGAAACAACGCTCAGGGCAAAACAAATCTGTGTGAGGCTATTTCTGTCTGTTTCGGGAAAAGCTTTCGCAGCACCCGCCCAGCGGAGCTTATACCCTTCGGCTCTGCCGAAAAGCAGACCGCGATAGAGCTTTCCTTCACCTTTGACAGTATGCCCGATAAAGAGAACGTAATACGGTATGAACAAAAGGGCAGCAGGTGCAGGCTGAAATTCAACGATATCGAGCTTAAAGAGGCTGAAAAGTTATACGGCGCGTTGAGATACGTGCTGTTTATACCCGAAGACCTGTATATCGTAAAGGGAGACCCGTCTGTAAGGCGGGATTACGTGGATTTTGTGGCGAACATGATAAACCGCGTTCATAATGTGAAACTTTATGAATACAACAAGGCTCTGAAACAGAAGAACAACATTCTGATAAACATGGAGCCCGGCGACAAAAGCGCGGCGCTCATGCTCGAAAGCTGGAACGACACGATAGCGAAGTTCGGCGTGAACGTCATGTGCGGGCGGATACGCCACTTCGGGAGCCTTTCCGCGCTTGCAGCGAGGTTCTACGGTCAGATAAACGGCGGCGCCGAGCAGCTCACCATGCGCTATGAAAGCACCGTCATGGGTGAGACACCCTTCACCGCCGAGGACGTGGAGCTTATGTACGACACCTACAAGCGGCGGCTCACGGAGACTTACGAGCGGGAGCTGAAAATGAAATACACACTCGTAGGCGCGCACAGGGACGATGTTTCATTCGCCATAGACGGCATGAACGCGAAGGATTTCGCGTCACAGGGTCAGATACGCAGCATTGCCGTGGCGCTCAAACTCGCGGAGGCTCAGATGATACGCGACAAGAGCGGCGACCTTCCCGTTATAATCCTTGACGACGTTCTGAGCGAGCTTGACGCGGTGCGGCGCTCGTTTATAATTAACCATATAGACGAACATCAGGTGTTTATTACGTCCTGTAATCTTGCCGACACGGATAAATTCGAGAACGGGCAGATATGGAACGTGAGCGGGGGAAGATTTGAGCTGAAAGAGGGATAAAAATGTATCTTCATCTCGGAAGTGACGTATCTGTTCATACAGATGATATAGTGGGAATATTCGATATCGAGAAAGTGACCGTGCAGAAATATATGAATGAATATTTGTCTGTCTGTCAAAAACATGGTAAAATATACTATGTGTCTCTTGATATGCCAAAAAGTATCATCGTATGCACCGATATCGTGTATATCAGCAATGTAAGCCCGCTCACGCTCAGAAAGCGGCTGAACAGTATCACTGCGGGCTGATGAGACCCAGTGCAAGCATTATCAGCCACGATATGGCGGAGCCCGCAGATATCCCCGCAAGCAGCAGGAATATCGGGTCGGGTCTATGATGATTTTTTGTAGAATGTCCGCTGTTTATTTCTGTGAGTAATCTCTCTGCGTCCACGGACAGCAGATGAACATCGTTTAACTTATCGGGACGTATGAACAGCAGCGCTTTCTCGTAGTATTCGTCCTCCGGGCGCACCTCGATGACAAGCTTGTTTACTCCGCGCATTTTGCGGCTCCTTTCTTTGACGCATTGATACGTTTTTTCGTAATTGTCAAGTGAAAAATCTTTACTTTTTGTATTATTGTCACTTAACTGTAACCTAAATCACGATTTTTCCACGTTTAACTTTACATTCGCGGAAAATGTTAAGTTTGAGTTTTCAACCGCAATTTATGTTGAAAACTCTGTGGAAAGTGTTAGAAATGCGATTAACAATATAGTTTGCGGATTTTTTAACAGACTAAATATTTCAACATCTCAGAGTGAAAACCGCAAAGCATTTAATTTGTGCAAAATACATAGGATATAACATGAAAAACAAGTTATTTTTAGTATGCTTTCAATAGTGATTAACAATAGGGTTTGCGGGTTTTCCGAAAAGATTTTTTTATGAACAAAGCAAATGAATGTAAAATGATAGTAAATAAATGTAAAATACAAACTGTAAAAAGATATTCAGTACAAAAATCCGACAAAAAACGGTTGAAAACTTGCCGAAAAAGGGGCTTTTCCATGCTATGAACAGTTGAAAACTCGGTTGAATATGTTGATTAACCGCTTGACAATGCGCTTTACGCTGCGGGTATTTTCAGGCAAAAACATAAAGTAAAATTTGGTATGAACATATGTGAGGTATGATATAGAATGTCTGCACTGTATGTTGTGGGTACTCCCATAGGGAATCTTTCCGACATGACCCCGAGAGCGCTTGAAGTGCTTTCGGAGGTGGATTTCATCGCCGCCGAGGATACACGGGTCACGCTGAAGCTGCTGACGCACTTCGGGATAAAAAAGCCGCTGGTAAGCTACTACGAGCACAACCTCCGGGAAAAGGGAGAATACATAGCCGACCGCATTGCGGCGGGAGAGAGCTGCGCAATCGTCACCGACGCGGGAATGCCCTGCATTTCCGACCCTGGGGAAGACCTTGTGAGGATATGCGCAGAGCGCGGGATAGATGTTTTCGTAGTCCCCTCCCCTACCGCGGCAATGTCGGCGCTTGCGGTATCGGGGCTTTCAACGTCGCGGTTCTCGTTCGAGGGTTTTTTAAGCGTCACGAAAAAGCAGCGTACCGCACATCTGGAGGAGATAAAAAGTCTGCGGCACACGCTGATTTTCTATGAGGCTCCCCACAAGCTGAAAAACACGCTTGACGACCTGTATCGATATCTCGGGGACAGGCGGATATCACTTTGTCGGGAGCTTACGAAAATTCACGAGGAAGTGAAGAGGGGAACTGTCTCCGAAATGATAGAGTATTACTCGGACAAGACCCCGAAGGGCGAGTATGTTCTCGTGGTGGAGGGCTGTACGGAAGAACACGGAGCGAAAAGCGACATAAGCGCTGCCGCGGAATATGCCCGCGAGCTGATAGGCGGCGGCATGAAAACTTCCGAAGCCTGCAAGGAAGCCGCGAAAAAATATGGGTTTACAAAAAGCGAAATATATACTATAATAGTAAAGTGATATTTAGATAGAAAAGGGGGAAAAGTGAATGGAAATTACTGTCACAGACATACCGAAGTGTCTGAAATCATTCACATTCTCCCCTCGCGTCATACTTTCGGAGAAGACCACCGTCGCGTTTCTTATGAGAATGAAGGAGTACATATTCGGAAGTTCGTGCTGTGAGGCAGCGTTGAAGATAGGGATAAACGTCTTTGACCTTGTGTTCATCGGGGACAGGTGTTTTTCCGAGTGCTGCGACCACTATCTGAAAAGGGTGAGAGAGCGTGACTTCGATATCATACGCACGGCTTTACTGCTGAAAAAGCTGTACAACTATGAGAATATCAGAATTTCGGGAGTTATGTGCGACGGTGACAAGGCGTATGTGAGAGAGCCCGAGCCTGCGGAGCTGGACCTGCTGAATGAAGACATCAAGCCGAAAAAGCGGAAGGTGCAGCAAAGCTCCGACAAGGACAGTCTGAACCTCAACAAGCGGGCAAAGATAATGCTCGAATCCGTGCGGCTCGCGGCGGTGAAATACGGAATGCAGAACACCATTCAATACAAGGAGCTTATCGACAAGTACAACTACCGCCGTTTCAGCACAAATCTCAAGGTAAACAGCCGTCCCGCCTCTATCGAGGACGTAAACGCGGTGCTTTACGCGAATCGGGGCAAATGCATAGCCGACCTCTCGGAAACGAATACGCGGATAAGCTTTTCCGCGCTTTTCGCGATAACATACGGCGGATTTCACATATCCGAGCTTTATGGTAAGAATACGGTGTTTGAAATGACAAGCTTTGAGCGTGAGAAAAAGCTGAGCGACCTTTCCTCCGACCTTATCAATATAGTGAGCAACGGAAACGGCATTGAGATAGCCAACACATTCATTCACATGATAATCGGATTTACAAAGACCGAGCTGCCGCCCGTGAACATGAAAGACCTTGCGAGCGTTATGGACAGCTACACCATGTATTACGCCACGGCGGCTCTTGCGGCGCAGTGTGAGAATATGTTCAGACACAACGGGCAAAGCGGTGATCTGAAACAATATCTCAAAAAGCATACCATAGAAAACTACTGGACGGCAATGGACAGGCTGATGAAAATGAAACAGTATTCCGTTCTTGTCACATTATGTTATAAGCTGGCGCATTTTGACCCGATGACCTACCGCGAAGACCCCGAATATCAGGGGGAGATACTGTACGCGTTCGAGTGTGCGGAGAAATTCGGTGAGGAGATAAAGAATGGGTGAGTGCAGGCTTTGTCCCCGTGAGTGCGGAGTTGACAGGAGCGTTCGTGTCGGGTACTGCGGAGCGTCGGACAGGATACGGGTCGCAAAGTATATGCTGCATTTCGGTGAGGAGCCCTGCATAAGCGGCAAACGCGGCAGCGGCGCGATATTCTTCTCGGGGTGCAATATGCGCTGTGCGTTCTGTCAGAATTACCCCATAAGCCACGGGCTGAAGGGTGAGGATATCACGGCTGAACGACTGCGGGAGATGATGTTTGAGCTGAAAGCGGCGGGAGCGCACAATATAAACCTCGTGACGGGAACGCATTTCGCGGACAGGATAGCCGATGTCCTGCGTGAGTGCAGGTCTGAGCTCGGTATTCCCGTGGTGTATAACTGCGGCGGGTATGAAAATGTGGAAACGCTGAAAATGCTTGACGGGCTTGTGGATATTTACTTGCCCGATTTAAAGTATTACAGCACAGAATTATCCGCAAGGTATTCCTCTGCTCCCGATTATTTTGAGAGAGCATTTCCCGCGCTGAAAGAAATGCTCCGTCAGCAACCGAGAGCGGAGTTTGACGGTGACATCATGACCTCGGGTGTTATAGTCCGTCACCTCGTTTTGCCGAAAGCATACCGCGACAGCATGACGCTTATGGAGAAGATAGCAGAACTTCCCGACCGTCCGCTTGTGAGCATAATGCGGCAATATACTCCCTGCTATGACGCGGAGAGGTTTCCCGAGATAAACCGGAAACTCACAAGCTTTGAATACGAAAAGGTCATCGACAGATGTGCTGAGCTCGGACTTGAAGGGTTCACCCAGTTAAAGGGCTGTGATACACTTGACATGACGCCCGATTTCTGAAAAGGAGAAATATGACTGAACAGGAAATTTATGATATAAAAAAGCAGATTTGCGAGATAGGTGAAAATCTGTGGTTACGCGGAATGGTAGCGTCAAACGACGGGAACATTTCTGTTCGCATTGGCGAAGGGCTGTTTGTTACCACGCCCTCGGGGGTAAGCAAAAAATACATGACCCCCGAGATGATGATAACCATGAACGCGGAAAATAAAGTCGTGGGAGAACCGAACGGTTTCAAGCCTTCTTCCGAGTTTAAGCTGCACCTCAAATGCTATGAGCTGCGCCCGGAGGTAAACGCGGTTGTTCACGCTCATCCGCCGATAGCTACGGGGTATGCGGTCTCACGCGTGCCGCTTGACGGGTACAATATGTCGGAAGCTGTCATGCTGCTGGGCTCTGTGCCTGTGGCAGAATACGCAACTCCGGGCTCAGATGAAGTTGCCGACAGTATTGCGGAGTTTCTCCCCTACCATGACGCGATACTTCTCGCAAATCACGGCGCGGTGACAATGGGTAAAAATCTGATGACCGCGTATTTCAGAATGGAGAGCGTAGAACAGGTCGCAAAGACCACGCTTGTTTCACGGCTGCTTGGAGGTGCGCAGGAGTTGCCGAAAGACAAGATAGACGAGCTGTGTGATATCGGAAAGAATTACGCACTCAGACACCCGGGTTACAGAAAATACAGCTAAGATAATAAATATTGAAAAATGTTCCACATGGAACATTTTTTGTGTATTAAGAAAATAGTTCCACGTGGAACACTATATATTGAACCAGAAAGAAGTTGAATACTATATATAATATAGGCAACTATGATGTGGCAGTTATCGGCGCAGGTCACGCGGGCTGTGAAGCTGCACTCGCGGCGGCAAGGCTCGGCATGAAAACCATTGTGTTCGTGCTGTCTCTCGATACTATCGCAAATATGCCCTGCAATCCTTCAATAGGAGGTTCTGCAAAAGGACAGCTCGTAAGTGAGATAGACGCTCTCGGCGGAGAAATGGGAAAAGCTGCCGACGCCACATTCATACAGTCAAGAATGCTGAACCGCGGCAAGGGTCCCGCAGTTCATTCACTGCGTGTACAGTCCGACAGAGTGAAATACCATATATATATGAAACGCGTGCTTGAAAGTGAGCCAAACCTTGATGTGCGGCAGACGGAGATAACAGATATCTGCACAGAAAACGGTAATGTCACGGGAGTGGTGACAAAGCTCGGAGGATTTTGTGCCGCAAAAGCGGTCATAATAACCACAGGCACATATCTCGGAGGAGAGATATTCATCGGTGAAACTTCATACAAAAGCGGACCCGATAACGTGAACCCTGCCACAGAGTTGACCGGGAATCTGAGAAAGCTCGGGCTTAATATCCGAAGATTTAAAACGGGAACTCCCGCGCGTGTCCATAAGCGCTCCATAGATTTCTCAAAAATGGAAGAACAAGGCGGCGATGAGGAGATAACTCCCTTTTCGTTCGATAATACGAGCCCACATGAAAACGCGGCAAAATGCTACGTGACATACACCAACGAGCGCACACACAAGATAATCCTCGATAATCTTGACCGCTCGGCACTGTTTTCGGGAAAGATAGTTGGAGTGGGACCGAGATACTGCCCAAGCATTGAAACAAAGCTTATGCGTTTCAAGGACAAGGAGCGTCATCAGCTTTTCGTGGAACCTATGGGAACTGACACGGACGAATACTATTTACAGGGTATGAGCACTTCCCTGCCCGAGGACGTTCAGCTGCAATTTCTCCGTACTATAAAGGGACTTGAAAATGTGGAGATAATGCGTCCTGCCTATGCGATTGAATACGACTGTCTCGACCCTACCGAGCTGTACGCAACGCTCGAAACCAAGAAGATATCGGGTCTTTACGGTGCGGGGCAGTTCAATTCCACATCGGGCTATGAGGAAGCAGCTGCACAGGGATTGGTCGCGGGTATCAACGCGAGCCGAAAGCTAAAAGGACAAGAGCAGATAATTCTTGACCGCTCTAATTCATATATCGGCACTCTTATCGACGACCTTGTGACAAAAGGCTGTGACGAGCCCTACAGAATGATGACCTCGCGCAGCGAATACAGGCTTATAATCAGACAGGATAACGCTCCCGAGCGTCTGACGGAGCTCGGGCATGATATCGGACTTATCTCCGAGGAGCGCTATGCTTATTTCTTGAATATGAAACATCGCGTCGAGCAGGAAACTGCAAGAATTAAGAAAACCTCAATAGAACCCTCCGAGGAGCTGAACGCAATGCTCGAAAGCGTGGGAACTTCACCTATTACTCAATCCGTAAAGCTTATAGAGCTTGTAAAGCGTCCGCAGGTATCATACCGCGAGCTAATGAAATTTGATAAAACTGCCGGGTATGTCGGTGATGTTATCGCCGAAAAAGTCGATGTAAACATCAAATACGAGGGTTACATCAGGACGCAGCTTGCAAAAATAAAGGAAATGAAAAGGCTTGAATGTAAGGCTCTGCCCTCAGACATCGACTACGAGCAGATATCGGGTCTGCGGCTCGAAGCGCGGGAAAAATTAAACCTTCACAAGCCGCTCAATATCGGGCAGGCGTCACGTATCTCGGGAGTGAACCCTGCGGACATATCGGTGCTTCTGATATGGCTTGCGGCAAATAACAAAGGCGGTGACAGCGATGAATGAAAAATACGCCGAATGCGGCATAATACTTGACGGAAAACAGCAAATACAGCTTGACAAGCTCGCCGCATACATGGTAGAATATAATAAAAATGTTAATCTCACGCGCATAATAGAACCGGACGAGATAACCGAAAAGCACTACATTGACAGCATTCTCCCGCTTACAATGGTAGATGTTCCACGTGGAACATCAGCGATAGACGTAGGAGCGGGAGCGGGATTTCCGTCACTTCCGATGAAAATATACCGTCCCGACCTCGAATTCACGCTCATCGACAGCTCAAACAAGCGTGTCACGTATCTGACGAGCGCCTGTGAAATGCTCGGAATACAGTGCAGAACGCTCCACGTGCGGGGTGAGGAGCTTGGCAGAGACCCCGCGTACCGTGAGAAATTCGGGCTTGCGACAGCCCGCGCGGTAGCACAGCTCAATGTGCTATGTGAATACTGCCTGCCTTTTGTGAAGGTGGGAGGAGTGTTTCTTGCGCTCAAAGGCGAAAAGGACGAGACATCGGGAGCCGAAAACGCGGTAAAAAAGCTCGGCGGAGAGATAGAAGATATAAAAAGGTATGAGCTGCCGAGCGGCGATAAGCGCACTCTTGCGGTGATAAGAAAGGTCTCCCCTACCCCGCCAGCCTACCCGAGACCCTCCGCGAAGATAGCAAAAAAACCGCTTTAAAACTGCAGGACGTAGTAAAGAAGGTTTCCAAAGGCGCGCACTGCTGCATGAAGCAGCAAAAAGTTACCGCCCAGAGCGTGCACGACGCACGCATATAAGCGGTAACGAAGATGCAGCGCATAAAAGAAACCTTCAATAGAATAGTGGGGATAGTATTGAAAAGAAATCAGTTCAAGAAACTGCTGATAACCATAAAAAATAACTGGCGAATAGCGATAGTCGTCACCGTCATGATGGCGATATCGGGGTATATCCTCGCGTCCTACGGCATGACGAAGCACTATCTTACAAGCATTGACATCTATGTCGAGAGCCTTGACGAGGTGCCGTCGGCGGATAAGGCGCAGACTGTGGCGCTTTTGTTCACAAGCCCGAAGATGTACGACGCGATAAACGAGAACCTTGTGACGAAATTCTCCTACGCGGAGCTCGGAAAGATGATAACCGTTGAGCCGAAGAACGGCACGCAGATAGTCTCGGCGCAGTTCGACTGTCAGACCTCCTCGGATTCCTACAAGCTTTCGGAGATATACCTCGGACAGATCCAGCTTGTGCTCGACGAGTACGAAGCTAATGCGCGGATAAAGGTGATATCCGCTCCAGTGGAGCCCCAGCGCCCCGATTTTCCCGACGAGCGGCTGTTCACCGCGGCAGGAGCAGTCATAGGCGCGGTGCTGTCGGCGTTGGGTATCATCGTGATATGGCGGCTCGACAATACCATAACCTCTGCGGATAATATCACAGAGCAGTACAATGTTCCTGTTATCGGCGAGCTTATGGACCTTGACAACGAAATTGACTACCTCGGAAGATAAAAACAAACAAAGGAAAGGACATCTTTATGATAAGAAGTATGACGGGTTTCGGCAGAGACCACAGGATAATCGACGGCAAGGAGTATCTCGTGGAGATACGCTCGGTAAATTCGCGTTACTATGAATTCAACGCGAAGCTGCCCCGGCAGTATATGTTCCTCGAAGAAAAGCTAAAATCGCTTGTGAAGTCGAAGATGAGCCGCGGCAAGGTCGAGGTCTCGCTTTCAATCTACAACATCGCGGCGGCGGAGACTGCCGTGTCCGTGAATGACGGAGTTGTGGAGAACTATCTGAAAGTCCTCCGCGCGGCAGGTGAGAAATTCGGCTTGCAGGACGACCTCACGCTCTCCTCCGTGTTCCGCATGACCGACGCGTTCACGGTAGTGCGCGCCGAGACCGACGAGGACAAGATATGGGCGGCGGTAAAAGAGACTGCCGAGGCGGCGCTTGAACGCTTTGTCTCCATGCGTGAGACCGAGGGCGTGAAAATGCGGGACGACATACTTGAAAAGCTTGCTAACATCGAGAAGATGACTGAGCAGGTGTGTGAGTACGCTCCCGAGACTGTTACGGCATACCGCGAGAAGCTCTTCGCGAAAATGCAGGAGATACTCGAAAACAAGCAGATAGACGAACAGCGCATACTTCTCGAAGCGGGTATCTACGCCGAGAAGATAGCGGTAGATGAAGAGACTGTCAGACTTAAAAGCCACTTCGTCCAGTTCCGCGACATGATGAATTCCGACGAGCCTGTCGGAAGAAAGCTTGATTTCCTTGTGCAGGAGATGAACCGAGAGGTGAATACCACAGGTTCAAAGGCTCAGGATATCCGCATCACCCGTCTTGTGGTGGATATGAAAAGCGAGATAGAGAAGATACGCGAGCAGATACAGAATATCGAATAATCGCACTGAAAGTCGATTTTGTGATACATAAAGTCGAATATTGTAACAATATAAATCGAAATTCATACGAAAAGTCGAACGATTTTCACGCTGTCACAGATAAACGGAGCAGTAAAATGTACACAGATTACAAGGAACTCGGGCGCAGGATAGCCCGCCGCAGAAAACAGCTCGGGCTTACACAGTCAAAGGTCAACGAAATGGCAGGTCTGAGCGACAAATACCTGTCGAATATCGAGCGCGCAGTGTCGGTGCCGAGCATAGATGTGATAATGAAACTCTGCGCGGTGCTGAAGACCACCCCCGACGAGCTGCTGCTCGGGGCGGTGAGCGGCGAGGGTATCGGCAACATCGGAAGGGTCGCGGCAATGAAGGTAGAGGCTCTCTCACGGGAGAAACAGCTTCTTGCGCTTAGCCTGCTTGACTGGATAAGCGAACAGAAAATCTGAAATGTTGGGACCGGCCCTCGCCGGTGAGGGGTCGAGGGGGCGAGGAGCCCCCCGGCAGGGTTCGGGGCGGCAGCCCTGACAAAGAGAGGGAAGAAAATGAAAATACTGGCAATAGAAAGCTCCTGCGACGAGACCGCCGCGGCAGTCATCGAGGACGGGAGAAGAATACTTTCAAACGTGATAGCCACGCAGATAGACGAGCACAAGCTGTATGGCGGAGTGGTGCCGGAGATAGCGTCAAGGCGGCACTGCGAGAACATACTCGCGGTGGTGGAGAAGTCGCTTACCGACGCGCAGATGAAGCTGTCCGACGTTGACGCGGTGGCAGTCACCTATGCTCCTGGGCTTATCGGAGCGCTGCTCGTGGGAGTGAACTTCGCAAAGGGGCTTGCGGCGGGAGCGGGAAAGCCGCTTATCCCCGTTCACCACATCAAGGGTCACATCGCCGCGAACTACATAGCTCACCCCGAGCTTGAACCGCCCTACATCTGCCTTGTGGCGTCGGGCGGTCACACCCAGATAATGCGTGTGGAGAGCTATACGAAATTTGTCACCGTGGGACGCACCACCGACGACGCTGCAGGCGAAGCCTTCGACAAGGTCGCGCGTGTCATCGGGTTCCCCTACCCCGGCGGAGTTCACATCGACAAGGCGGCGCAGTCGGGCGACCGCACGAAGTACAAGCTCCCCGAGCCGCACACCGTGAACCCCTACGATTTCAGCTTTTCGGGGCTCAAAACCTTCGTCATAAACCTTGCACACAATTCAAAGCAGCGCGGCGAGCCGCTTGACGAGAACTCACTCGCCGCGTCATTCCAGTACAAGGTAGCGGACATACTCACCTCAAAGTTCGTGGCGGCGGCGAAGGAATACGGCTATAAGACCGCGGCGCTCGCGGGGGGAGTTGCGGCAAACTCGGGACTGCGCTCACTGCTTGAACAGCGCTGCGCCGAAAGCGGCATAAAGCTATATATCCCGCCCATAGCGCTGTGCGGCGACAACGCGGCTATGATAGGGAGCCAGGCATACTATGAATACACCGAGGGCGGCGTCACGGCTCCCGATGACCTCAACGCCTACGCCACCATGCCGCTTGTGTAAAAATGCCGATAAATCAAGACATTTCTAACAAATATGAAGAAAAATCATTGACATCAAGATACATTTCTTATATAATATAGTATGTGACATTATCAATATTTTTGTATCTTTGCGAAGATACGTAAAATCATGTTGAAGCGGAGGAGAATAGAATGTTTGATAACGGGCTTGTCTGCAATATCTGCGGCAGCATTGTGAAAAAGGAAGAGGAAAGCGGAGCGGTCTGCATAAGCTGCGGTCATTCCATGATGTTCCCTAAATCGGATACAAAAAAGCTCAACAGAATAACCTATCTCAGAAACAATTTTAAATTTGACGAGGCAAAAGCCATAGCCGACAAGCTTATCGAGGCGGAGCCCGAGGACAGCGAGGCTTACTGGGCAGCTATGCTCTGCGAGTACGGCATACAGTACGTGAGAGACGGGAGCAGCCGTTACGCCGTTTGCAGAAAGGACATAAGCGCGCTTCCGCCCATAAAGGAAAGCATAAACTACAAAAAGACCCTCTACTACGCTACCGAGGAATATCAGAAGTCCTACGACACCCTCGGCGAGCAGCTTGAAGATACCATAAGCATTACCCGCAGCATATTAAAGCAGGAGAAGAAGTACGATGTGTTCCTGCTCAGCCGCGAGGGGATAACCGCGGACGACGACATCGAAGGCGATAAGATATATCTGCGTTTTACATCGAACCTCGGGTTCACGGCGTTCTACGCTCCCGAGATGTTAAAGGAAATGGACGCGGTGGAAAGAGCCGCGCAGGTAGTCTATGCCCTCAAAAACAGCCGCATAATGATACCGTCGTTCAGAACCGGCGAGGAGATACACGACAGCTATCTCGAATACGCGGTGAACACATTCTGCGCCGAGCTTAAAAACGACAGCGAAAAGCTTGTGTTCCCCGTGTTCAACAGCCATGCGATGAATTTCCAGCAGCTTCCCGAAGCGCTCGTATGGTGCGACGAGGTGTTCGACTGCTCGGAAGACGAGTTCATGCGCGAGATATCGGACAAGATAGAATCCATACTCAAACCCGAGGTCAACGCGATAGTTCCCGACGCTCTTGTGACCGCGACTGCCGCAAACAAGGAGAACCTTGTCAAGCGCGCGTATATGTTCTTAGAGGACGGCGAGTTCGAGACTGCGGATTCCTACTTCGACAAGATACTCGACATCGACATCGAGGATTCCCGCGCATACATAGGAAAGCTCCTTGCGGAGTGCAAGCTGCACAGCGAGGACGAGATACCTTCCCTGCCCCAGACTGTGACGGACGACAAGAACTTCAAGAAGGCGATAAGGTTCGCGACACCCGAGCAGAAGGCACACTACGAAGCGCTCAACGGCGCTATCGTGGAAAGGATAGAGACCGAGAGACGCGAGATAGCCGAGCAGCGCGCAAAGCTCAAAGCCGAGCGCGAGGAAAAGGAAGCCATAGAGCGAGAGCGCCGTATGCGGCAGGAAAAGGAGGAGCGCAAGCTCCTGTACCAGCGCCGCCGCGACCCGCTGAGAAAGACGCTTCTCGAAGTGCAGGCGGAGCTGAACAAGACGTTCATCACTCCCAAGCGCAGACAGGAGCTGAAGGAAGAGGAAGAGACCCTCAAAAAGAACTTAAAAGAGCTCGAAGCGCAGTTCCCCGATATCTGGGACTGACGTTCCGGGACGGGGATATCTGTCCCCGGCGAATAACGATGTTTTACATAGTTCCGCTGTTGCGATACACCGACGGCGGAGTTATTTGGTTTAAGGTCTATACCGCAAGATGAAAAAAGCTATCGGAATTATAAAGTACCCTGCGGTGTTCGCGGCGGCGGCGCTGCTGTGCCTGCTGCTGCTTGCGGCGAGCGCGATGATACCTGCGGAGCTTATAAGCGGCGGTATCGGCACTTCGGCGGAGATAATGTGCAGGAACAGAGTGTTCTATGAAATTTCCCGCGGCATACCCGCAAGCAAAACAGACCGCTATGCGGACTCGATACTGCTCAATATCGCGTATCACTATGACAGCGCAGACCCTCTCGGGTCGGTAATGCTGTCGGAGTATTACTATACCCCCGTTCAGAACGAGAACTTCAACCTTCGCGACGCCGTGGAGGGCGCACTTCCCGCCAACAAGGAGTATCTCCGCTATTGGCACGGCTCGGCGGGGATAGTGCGGGCGGCGCTTTGCGTCACCGACATCGGCGGTATGTATGCCGCGGGAGCGGTCATCATCGCGGGGCTGTTCGGTATGCTGCTGTTCCTGCTCGCAAAGCACAGGCTTTACGCGGGCGCTGTCGGGACGGTGTGCGCGCTCACGGCGGCGGGGATATGGTATGTGCCGTTCTCGCTGGAATATATATGGGTGTTCGTCACAGCGCCCGTGGTGTCGCTTATCGCGGTAAAGCTCGTGCTGGACGGCAAGCCGCAGAGACTCGGCGTGCTGTTCATGCTGTCGGGCATTGTCACGAACTATCTTGACTTCCTCACGGCGGAGACTCTCACACTCACGCTCCCTCTGCTGCTCTCGATATACACTGCGCGGAGCACATCACCGGCGGACCCTAAGCGCGAAGCGCTGAGCGCGGTGAAGCTATGCTGTGCGTGGGCAGCGGGCTACGGGGGAATGTGGCTGCTCAAATGGGTGCTTGCGGCGGCAGTGCTCGGCGAGGACGTGACCCCCTACATATTCGGGCATATCTCCGAACGCACGATAGGCGACGTCGTAACAGGCGAAGCAAGCATTGTTTCGGCGTTCGCGAACAATTTCGGCTGCCTGTTCCCGTTCGGCTACACGGACGCGGGAGTTATCGCGGGTATCGTGATAATGCTCGGCGCGGCTTACGTGTGCTTTGTTTACAGGCGGGACGGGATAAGGCTCTCCGACCTGATGATATACGCGGCGGGGGGAGCGATACCGTATCTGAGATACACGGCGCTTATCAGCCATTCGTCCCTGCATTACTTTTTCACATACCGCGCACAGGCTGCGGGAGTTCTTGCGGTGTGTCTTATGGTCTCGGAGATAACGGGCATCGGGAGGGCAAAGCATGAAGCTCGCAAACGAACGTGAGCTTGACCTCACGCTGATACTGCCCTGTCTGAACGAAGAGAACACCGTGGGTGCGAGCCTTGACGAGGCAATGCGGTTCATAAACGCATACGGCATAAAAGCCGAAATGCTCGTGGTGGATAACGGCAGCACCGACCGCTCGGCGGAGGAAGCCATAAAGCACGGCGCGAAAGTGATACCCGAACCGCGGCGCGGCTACGGCAGGGCGATACGCACGGGCATAGAGCAGAGCCGCGGCGGTGTGCTGATAATGGCGGACTGCGACACGACCTACGACCTGCTGCACCTTGAGCAGTTCTATTTTCCGCTTTTGCGGGGAGAATGTGACATGGTGATAGGCGACAGGTTCGCGGGAGGTATCGCAAAGGGAGCAATGCCGTTTCTGCACAGGCTCGGGGTACCGTTCCTGTCATGGTGCGGGAGGGTAAAGCTGCATACCCGCGTGCGGGATTTCCACTGCGGGCTGCGGTCGTTCACGAGGGCTGCCGCGCTTACGGCGGAGCTTGACACCGACGGAATGGAGTTTGCCACCGAGCTTATAGCTGCTGCCGTGTCCTCGGGACTTCGCATATCGCAGACACCCACAGTTCTGCGGCGGGCGGTGAAAGACCGCCGCTCGAAATTACATACGTTTTCAGACGGCTTTCGCCATTTGAGATTCATTCTGACCTACGACCGAAAGGAGAAAGAACATGGACAAAAAAACGATACGTAAAAGGAAGCGGGGATTTGCGGCTTTGCTGCTGTCCGCGGCGCTCGCGGTGCAATGCTCGCTGAGTGCGTTTGCGGAAATTGTCTGCAATTTTGACTTCCCGGAAGACTACAGTGACGAAATGTCCGTATCCTATTATTGGCACGATAGCGATGATTTGAGTACAAACGGCAGCGGTAACGTGGAAGTAACCAAATTATCCGATACACCTGCAACCTGTACTTCAGCAAGGATAGTAACAGTTGAAGCAAGCGATAATATATCAGGTCAGACATACAAGGGCTCGAAAACCTATACTATAGGCGACCCCGACCCGAACGCGCATTCTCTCACACCAGTCGCGGCAAAAGCGGCGACCTGCACCGAAAAGGGTAACACAGCGCATTACAAGTGTACAGTATGCAGCAAGCTGTTCAGTGACGAAGCAGGCACGACCGAGATAACCGCCGAGTCTATAGAAAAACCAATCGCTCATATTATCACAGAAGTCGCGGCAAAAGCGGCGACCTGCACCGAAAAGGGTAACACAGCGCATTACAAGTGTACAAGATGCAGCAAGCTGTTCAGTGACGCCGCTGGCACGACCGAGATAACCGCCGCGTCCGTCGAAATTCCCATAGACCCGACCAAGCATTCTCTCACACCAGTCGCGGCAAAAACGGCGACCTGCACCGAAAAGGGTAACACAGCGCATTACAAGTGTACAAGATGCAGCAAGCTGTTCAGTGACGCCGCCGGCACGACCGAGATAACCGCCGCGTCCGTCGAAATACCCATAGACCCCGATAATCACGAC
This sequence comes from Ruminiclostridium sp., assembly GCA_017635675.1. Classification (GTDB taxonomy): domain Bacteria; phylum Bacillota; class Clostridia; order Oscillospirales; family Ruminococcaceae; genus Ruminiclostridium_E. Next base: position 15,648 of record JAGBLA010000118.1, on the reverse strand, counting down.
TGGTACGATGCGATGTATGAATGGTCGGACGACTTCAGCACCTGCACCGCAACTCATGTATGCAAAAGGGACACGCACCATACGGAGAGCGAGAACGGCAGTATTACTGTTTCGGAAACACCGTCGAACGGTCAGTCCGTAGTAAGAGTTTATACGGCGGATTTCACTAAACCGGGCTTTACAACTCAGAAGGCAGGAAAGATTATTTACGACGAAGAACAAGCTCAGACGAAGAGAACCGATATAGAACCTCCCGAGCCCATAGCTCCCGCGGCGGTTGCTGAAACTACCCCCGCGGCATACATTCCTCCTGCCATGCCCGCCGAAACACCGGCAGCCACCACAGCTGCGGAAACTACCACCGCGGCAGAGACTGAGGACAGCGATGCCGACACCCTTACTCCTGCGGACGAGGAGCCGCCCGAGGAGGAAGACAAGTTTGCGGTCGTGGATAATGCCGAAGAGGGCGACACGATAACAGTTTCCATGGGCGATGACACCGTACTTCCCGCCGAGGTGCTCGACGCGATAAAGGGAAAGGACATCGACCTTGTGATAGAGCTTGAAAACGGCGTTACATGGACTATCAACGGCACGAGCATAAAAGGAGATGTCTCGGACATCGACCTTAACGTGAGCTTTGACGACAGCGGGATACCCGTGGACGTCATCAACAAGGTCACGGGAGAGCGCTATGCGATAACGATACACCTTGACTATGACGGCGAGTTCGGATTTGAAGCGGTGATGAACATTGACCTTCAGAAGAAGAACGCGGGCTATTACGCAAATCTGTTCTATTATAACCCGCAGACAAATGAGCTTGAATTTGTGAGCTGGGACATCATCTCCGAGGACGGAACGGCAGACCTGCTGTTCACCCACGCGTCGGACTACACCATAATCATAGACGACAAGCCCCTTGACGGAAGCGCCGATGAAACAGCCGCGGCAGCCGATGAAGTGCCCGACCCCGAGCCTGTTACGGAGGAAAACCCGAATACGGGTCTCACGGGCTCCTGTCTCGGATTTCTTGTCTCCGCAGCGGTCATCGCACTTTCACGCAAGCGCAGAACACGCTGAGACCGATAAATAACAAAACCCCGCAGGCCTGCTGACCTGCGGGGGTTATTTTTTGACGCGCTCACTTTATGAGATTTATGCGCCCGATAAGCGGGAGCTCGACAGCTTTCGCGTAGGCGAAGGTATTGACCATGCCGTATATCATCATACCTAACTCGCAGAGCGAGCCGAGTGCCGAGATTATCCCCGCAAGCGCGCTGAACAGCGAGCCCGCGAACGGGATAGCCCATAATGCGCCGATGACGCTGCTGACCACGCTCACCGCGACCCCGAATATAAGCATAAGAAGTCCCTGATTGGCGTGGAATTTACAGTACGGGGTGTTCCCTGTCACGAGCGGCAGCCAGAACAATATCGGGATATACGCAAAACCGCAGGTCACTTTGTTGGCGTTTCTGTCGCCCGGGTCGTATTCGCCCGTGTGGTCCTTGCCGAGGAAAGCCTCAGTGGAGCCGCCGAAATTTGCCTGCTGATAGTTGTGCTGTTGATTGTTCTGCTGGTTGTTCTGCTGATAGCTTTGCTGCGCTGCACCGATTATCGGTGCTCCGCAGTGCGGACAGTTATTCGCGCCGTCGGGCAGCTGACCTCCGCATGACTTACAAAATCCCATTTTAATCTTCCTCCGTTTCCTCCGAAAGCAGCTCAAGAGCGGCTTTGATGTCGGTATAGCGGTACCCGCGCCGCGCGAGCGCCGCTATAACCTTCCGCAGCTCCTTCCTGCCCTCGTCGCCCTCGATAAAGAGCTTTCCCGCGTACTTTTTCCGGAGTAGCTCCGTTATTTCCGCGGTAATATCATCGTTTGTATATTTTTCCAGCGCTTTCTCAATGACCTCGGGGTCGAGAAGCTTCTGCCGCATCATAAGCGCAGCACGGCTCTTGCCGTACTTATGCCCGACGATGTACTTGCGCGCAAGCTTTTCCGCATACCGCCCGTCATCGACATAGCCGAGCTCGCACATCATATCGGCGGCTTTTACGGCATTTTCCTCGCTGTAATTGTTTTTCAGCTTTTCGATAAGCTCGTTCCTGCCGTAGTCCCTGCCGCCGAGCAGATACATTGCGCGGCGCTTCGCCGTTTCAAGCTCCGTCATCAGTTAGAATCGATGTCGTCAATGGCGAATTCCTCGAAATCGTCCTCCGCCGCCGCGACCACGCTGCTCTTCTTTGCTCTGCCGCGCTTTGGCTTCTCTGCGGGAGCTTCTGCGGGAGCAGGTGCGGGTGTTTCCTCGGGAACGGCTGTTTCCTCGGGAGCAGGAGTTTCCGCAGGAGTGGATACCTCCGCGGGAGCGTCATTGTCGCCGTCACCGTCGCCGCCGTTGTTATTCAGAGCGTTTTTGTCGGTTATCACATAGTCAAGCTTCTCGGCATTGCCGCGTATCTTCTCCTCAATCTCCTGCATGACCGTGGGGTTGTCGTCGAGGAACTTCTTGGTATTCTCGCGTCCCTGCCCTATGCGCATATCGTTGTAGCTGAACCACGCGCCCGACTTCTTGATGATATCGAGCTCCACGGCATAGTCGAGCACCTCGCCCGTGCGGGAGATACCATGCCCGAATATCATATCGAACTCACAGTTCTTGAACGGCGGAGCCACCTTGTTTTTGATGACCTTGCACTTTGTGCGGTTCCCTATGGTGTCCGAGCCTTCCTTGATAGGCTCACCCTTGCGGACTTCAATGCGCACGGACGCGTAGAATTTGAGCGCTCTGCCGCCTGGTGTAGTCTCGGGGTTGCCGAACATTATGCCTATCTTCTCGCGCACCTGGTTTATGAAAATCGCCACGGTATTTGACTTTGAGATAACGGCGGTGAGCTTTTTGAGGGCGCTTGACATAAGTCTTGCCTGCACGCCCACGAAGCTGTCGCCCATGTCGCCCTCTATCTCCGCCTTAGTTACCATAGCGGCTACCGAGTCGAGAACGATTATATCTATCGCGCCCGAGCGCACGAGCGCCTCCATGATATCGAGAGCCTGTTCACCCGTATCGGGCTGGGAAACGATAAGCTGGTCGATATCCACGCCGAGAGCTCTTGCGTAAACGGGGTCGAGGGCGTGCTCAACGTCAATGAACGCCGCGTAGCCGCCGAGCTTCTGCGCCTCCGCGATAGCGTGGAGGGTAACGGTGGTCTTACCGCCGGACTCGGGGCCGTATATCTCGACTATGCGTCCCTTGGGGAGACCGCCTACGCCGAGCGCCATATCGAGACCGATAGAGCCTGTGGGTATAGCCTCGACATCAAGGGTGCTGGACTCACCGAGCCGCATTACCGAGCCTGCGCCGAACTGCTTTTCGATATTGGCGAGAGCGGCGTCGAGAGCCTTCTTCTTGTCTTCTCTTGAAGTGGGCTTTTCGATTCCCTTCTTTGGAGCGGTTGACTTTGCCATTTTTACTGTCCTTTCTTTTCTTCTTTTTCTATTTCCGCACAGCGGGAGATGACCTCCTCCACTATGCCTTTTTTGAGTTCGCACATACGGACGAACTGCTTTCTCACATCGCTTTTCATGCCGCCGCGCTGCCAGTCGAGTATCTGACCGAAGCAGGCGCACTTATAGAAATTTATGATGACCTCGCGGTCGAAGTCGCTTATCCTGTAGTCTCCGAGGGCGTGGTCGATATAGTTTGTGACGGTATGCTCACAGACCCGCCAGAGGTACTGCTCATATACATCGCGGCTCACGGAGTTGTAGATATGCATTACGGCGCGCCGGTTGTTGACCGCAAAGCTTATTGCCGCGTCAAGACACTCCTCCAGCGAGTTTATCGAGGGGTATTCCTCCACAAGGTTCTGAGCCTGTTCAAGCACCATTTCCTCTATAAGTGAGGGGAGGTCGTGGAAGTGATAATAGAACGAATTTCGGTTGATACCGCAGTCCTCTACTATATCCTTGACGGTTATCTGATTTATGGGCTTTTCATTGAGCAGCTTGAGCACCGACGCCTTGATAGCCTTTTCAGTCAGATTAGCCAATTCCGAACCTCCCTTATGCGGACGCGCTTTTGTCCTGCTTTCAAACTATAATCAATTATATCACAATTGCTCCGAAAATACAACTGCTTTTTATACATTTCATAAATGTTATTCATTCGGGTAAACAAGTATAAAATAAGCCGCATCGAAAAACGATGCGGCTTTTGATGTTATTCTCTTATGAAAGGATAGCGTGCTCGTCGGAGGTGTCGAACAGGTGAATCTTTGTGGGGTCGATAGCGAGCTTGACAACGTCCTGAGGACGAGCTGTACAGCGGGGAGAAACTCTTGCTGTGATAGGTGTGCCTTCGCAGGTGAGGTAGAGGTAAGTCTCTGCGCCCATCATTTCGGTAACATCTACGTTAGCCTCGATGATACCTGTTGTAGCGGAGGTGATGAAGGACTCTTCATCATGTATGCTCTCGGGACGAACGCCGAGTGTAACGTCCTTATCTACGTAGTAGTTGAGAGTCTCTGCGTCAGCCTTGCTTGCGGGGATCTCAACATAGAACTTTCTGCCTCTTGAGGTCTTGGTATCCTCCGAGCCGAACTCAACTGTGAACTTGCCGTTCATCATGATGAGCTTAGCGTCGATGAAGTTCATCTGAGGAGTGCCGATGAAGCCTGCAACGAACTTGTTTACAGGGTTCTCGTAGAGGTTGAGAGGAGAATCTATCTGCTGGATATAACCGTCCTTCATAACGACGATACGGTCACCCATCGTCATAGCCTCGATCTGGTCATGGGTTACGTAAATGAATGTTGTACCGAGTTTCTTATGGAGCTTGGAGAGCTCGGTTCTCATCTGTGCACGCAGCTTTGCGTCGAGGTTTGACAGAGGCTCGTCGAGCAGGAAGACCTGAGGATCACGTACTATCGCACGGCCGAGCGCCACACGCTGTCTCTGACCGCCGGAGAGAGCCTTCGGCTTTCTGTCGAGCAGGTGAGCGATATCAAGAGCCTTAGCGGCTTCTTCAACGAGTTTCTTTATTTCATCTTTCGGAACTTTTCTGAGCTTAAGACCGAATGCCATGTTCTCAAAAACGGTCATGTGAGGATAAAGAGCGTAGTTCTGGAACACCATTGCGATATCTCTGTCCTTAGGGGCAACGTCGTTTACGAGTCTGTCGCCTATGAAGAGCTCGCCCTCGGAGATCTCTTCGAGACCTGCGATCATACGGAGTGTAGTGGACTTTCCGCATCCGGAAGGACCAACGAGGATAATGAATTCCTTATCCTTGATATTCATGGAGAAGTCGGAAACCGCAACTACACCGCCGGGGTAGCGCTTATATATTCCTCTTAATGATAAACTTGCCATTTGGGAACCTCCTGTTTGAGTTTTATTTACTCATATATAATAACAGAAATTTTGGTAAAATGTAAGTACCTAAATGCCTAAATTTTTTTTCCCTGCTTTATATAAAATGCCTAAACAGGACAAAACCGTACAATTCGCGCCTTATTTTTGTAGCATTATCAACAAACGCAAGTGTCGAAAAAGGCATTTTAAAGGGGTTTTTTGGGGACGTCGCGGAAGGCTTTTGGTGACTTTGCTGATGATTTGCGATACTTTTTGTATAAATTTCCACATATACTGTATGGAACGGCAAAATAAGACACAATATTTTGTGAAAATTGCAAAGAAAAGGGGTATATTTATGAAACATTTTTCGGCTTTGGCACTTGCGGCGGCAGTGCTGATGTGCGCGTCCTGCGGCGGCGGGTACAGAGTGCAGAGCACCGAGGACGTCGGAAGGTTCCTGTCGGAGCACGGCATTGAGACTGTCGGGGACTGCACGGTGAAGGACATCACCATACCCGCGGAGTTCGGGGACGTATATGAACGCTACAACGAGCTCCAGAAGCGCCAGGGCTTTGACCTTGCGGGGTACCGCGACCGCGAGGCGCAGGTCTATACCTTCGGTGTGGCATCCGTTGACGGCGGGCATACCGACTTCACGGAAGCCCATGTCATCGTGTGCGGCGGCGAGGTGATAGGCGGTGACATCGCGTCCTATGCCATTGACGGCGGCATGGACGTGATAGTCGGCGAGCGGGATTAGAGCATCTTGCCGATAAGGTTGTTGTCGATAACGTCCTTGAATCGTATCTTCACGAACTCGCCTGTTTTTAAGCGGCGCTTTGCGGAGAAGTATATCATGCCGTCTATCTCGGGGGCGTATGACGCGTCACGCCCGAAGTACATCTCGAAGAGCCTGTCATAGCCCTCGCACACCACCTCGGTCTCGGTGCCGATGAGCGCCTGCATTGCGTCGGTCATGCGTATCTCCTGCTGCTCCATGATTATCTCGGAGCGGTGCTCGCGCTCGCGCTCATCAACCTGGTCGGGGAAGCTCTCGGCGGGTGTGCCGTCCTCGGCTGAGAAGGCGAAACAGCCGAGCCTGTCGAATTTCATGTCATTGGCAAATTCCGCAAGCTCGGTGAACTGCTCCTCGGTCTCGCCGGGAAATCCCGTGATGAAGGTGGTGCGAAGGGTGAGCCCGGGTATGCGCGCGCGCAGCTTTTCTATAAGCGCGGTAAGGCTCTCTCTGTCCCCGCCGCGCCCCATGTCCCTGAGTATCTCGGCGTTGCAGTGCTGGAGCGGCAGGTCGATGTACTTGCATATCTTCGGTTCTTTCGCTATCATGTCTATAAGCTCGTCCGTCATGCGCTCGGGGTAGCAGTAAAGCAGCCTTATCCACTTCACGTCAAGCTTTGTGAGCTCCCGCAGCAGGTCGGTAAGGGCGAGCCTTCCGTATAAGTCCTCACCGTAGCGTGTGGTGTCCTGCGCCACGAGGACAAGCTCCCTCACCCCGTCGGAGACAAGCTTTTTCGCCTCCTCGACGATGTTTTCGACAGTCCTGCTGCGGAACCGTCCGCGTATCTGCGGTATCGCGCAGTAGGTGCAGCAGTTGTCGCAGCCGTCCGCTATGCGAAGGTACGCATAGTGCGCAAGCGTGGTCTGCGCCCGTTTGCCCTCCATGTCGTGGTCCTTCACGTCGCCGAAGTCGATGACCCTCTCCCCCGCAAGCACGCGCTCAATGGTCTCAACGATAGCGTCGTTGCGCCCTATGCCGAGAACTCCGTCTATCTCGGGGAACTCGTCGTCCATCTGCTGCTGATACCGCTGCGCAAGGCAGCCTGTGACGATTATGCGCTTGTTTATGCCGTCGTTCTTGCGGCTTATCGCCTCCATTATCTCCTCGATAGCCTCTTCCTTTGCGCTCGTGATGAACCCGCAGGTGTTTATCACCACCACGTCCGCGAGCCCCGCCTCTGGTACGACCTTGTACCCCGCGTCGGCTATCTTCGCCAGCATGAGCTCGGCGTCGCACTGGTTCTTCGGGCAGCCGAGCGACACCATTCCCACCTTTATCTTATCCGTATTTTCAGCCATTTTTCTCACGCTCCGATATGTATTTTTCCGCCTTTTTCAGCAGAGCCCTGTCCTCGGGGAAGTTGAGCAGCTCAAGCGCCTTTTCGTAAGGCACGAGCCAGTCGTCAAGTATCTCCTCCTCCTGGATAACGGGCTTTTTGTATTCGTATTTCCCGATGAAGAACACCCCCGTCTTGACGGTATTCTCCCTCGTGGTGTAGGTATATTCCTCGCGGAAGTCGCCGTACTGCTCAAAGGTAAGTCCCGTTTCCTCATAGACCTCCCTGTCGGCAGTCTCGCTCTCGGACTCGCCGTATTCGATGTGACCCTTCGGGAAGCCGATGTGACCGCTCTCGTTCTTTATGACGAGGTACATACGCGTCCCGTCCTTCACGGTGAACATCACCGCGCCGCAGGTCTTCTCAAACTTCGGGTAGAGTATGTCCCCGTCGAGTATCAGGTCGCCGAGCGCCTTTCGCAGGTCACATTCATAGCACAGCTTACCGCCGTACTCCGCGGGCGGCACCATTACGGGTATCTCGGTGCCTTTACGGTCTATCACCGCACAGGCGCAGGCGGGGAACGAGCCCACCTCGTTCTCGGGGAACCCCACCGCATATACGAGCTGTCCGTGCCTGTCGCCCTCGAAGGTCTCGCCTATCCGCTCGTTGAACTTCACAGTCATTACTTCGCCGTATATCTCAAAATCTTTTCTCGGGTGCATACATTTACCTCACAAGCAGTCCTTTTTCAGCCATTCTCTGCGCCGCCGTCATAACGCCTATCCGCCCCGTGTCATAGGTGAGCCCGCCCTGCATCCACACCGCGAAAGGCTCGCGCAGCGGAGCGTCCGCCGACAGCTCGATAGACGCGCCCATTGTGAACGCGCCCGCCGCCATTATGACCTGACTGTCATATCCGGGCATATCCCATGCCTCGGGGGACACGAAGCTGTCAACGGGGCTTCCCGCCTGTATGCCCTCGCAGAATGCGGTGAGAGCCTCGGGAGTTTTGAGCTGTATCGCGGTGATAAGGTCGGTGCGCGGCTCGTCGTACCTCGGGAACGCGTCATATCCGAGCTCCCCGAAAAACGCCGACGCGAATGTGGCGGTCTTTACCGCGTTCCTCACGGCTTCGGGAGCGTGGAAAAGCCCTAAAAACAGGCTCCTGTTCATGTCGAGGGTGCAGCCCACCTCCTTGCCCGTGCCGACGGTGGTGAGCCGATAGGCGCAAAGCTCGGTGAGGTCGGCTCTGCCCGCAATGTAGCCGCCTGTCTCGGCGATACCGCCGCCGAGGTTCTTTATCAGCGAGCCGATGACGATATCCGCGCCAACGTCGCAGGGCTCCTTTTCCTCCACAAGCTCGCCGTAGCAGTTATCCACCATAACTATCGCGTCCTTGTTCACGCTTTTCACGGCTTCGATGATGTCGGCTATGACGGACACGGTGAGCGACGGGCGCAGGCTGTACCCGCGTGAGCGCTGGATATACGCGACCTTGCAGCCCTTCGCACGTGCGCGTATCGCGTCAAGGTCGGGGCTCCCGTCGGGGAGCAGGTCTATCTGCTCATACTTCACGCCGAATTCTTTGAGCGAGCCGCCGCGGTCGGCGAATATCACCTCGCTCAGCGTATCGTAGGGTGCGCCCGTGAGGGAGAGCAGCGTGTCGTCGGGGCGCAGAACTCCGAAAAGCGCGGTGGAGATAGCGTGGGTGCCGTTCACGAAGTTGTGGCGCACAAGCGCGTCCTCGGCTCCGAGCACTCTTGCGAACACCTCGTCGAGCTTGTCGCGCCCCGCGTCGCCGTAGCCGTAGCCCGTGGTGCCTTTGAGGTGCATTTCTCCCACGCGGCAGTCGATGAACGCTTTCAGCACCTTTTCGCTGTTATTGCGGGCAATGCGGTCTATGCGCGCGAACGTTTCCGCGGCAAGCTCCTCCGCCCGCCGAGCGGTCTCTTCTATTTTATTGTCGAAACGGAAAAATTCCATAGTCATACTCCAATTTATAATATATTATCCAATATCACAGGCTGCGTACCCGCACAGCGAGAAACCTGCCCGTTCGTAGAACCCGCGCAGGCTGTCCTCGCAGACTATATGCACGGTAAAGCCGTTTTTCCGCTCCTCGGCGCACACTCCCCGCAGGAGCTTTGTGCCGAGCCCCGAGCCCCTCAGCCCGGGCAGCGTGCAGACATACGAAACGTATGCGATACCCCGTGACGCGTACATTCTCACCGCGCACGCACCGTCAAGCAGGTATGCTTTCGCAATGCCGTGGCGGGTCATGTGGCTCATATCGGTGTACCACGTTTCATAGTCGATGTCAAAGCCCGTGCGCACGATGTCATATACGCTGTCGAGCGGCACTTCTGAGCGCAGCGGAGCCTGTTCGGCAATGCCGCCGCGCATGATGCTGCGGCGTTCGGCGCGGTCTTCGAGCCCGAGGGCGCTGCACATCTCCCACGGCATGAGCAGCCTGTTGAACTGCCCGCAGGTGAGGAACGCGGAAAGCTCCTCCGCCTGTGAGGGGGAAAGCTCCCCCGTGAGGGCAGCCGCAGCGTCGCCGTAGTAGCTGCATATCACGGCTTTCCCGCCGTCCTGTTCATAGAAACGGCAGAACCCGTAGTCAAACCCATAGCCCTCGGCGTAAGCGCGTATCTTCTCGGTGAAGATGTCGTAAGCGCCGAACGGCAGCTCCCCGCGAAACGGCGCTATCACAGCTCCGCGAGTTTCGGCAGCACCGCTCGCGCCGTATTGAGCGTGTCCTCAACGTCCGACGCTTTCATCACGCAGGCGGGAGAGTGCAGATACCGTGTCGGCACGGAAAGCGCCATTGTGCGCACGCCGCCTGCCGCCTTGTGGATAGCGCCGCTGTCGTTGCCGCCCGCGATAAGGGTCTTGGTCTGGTTCTTCGTGCCTATCTCGTCGGCGGTCGCCCGCCCAATGCGGTAAAGCTCGCGGTCATAGATAGTGGAGCGGTCCATGAATGACACCACCACGCCCCTGCCGAGCTCACAGACCCGCTTTTCGTCCTCCGAGCCCGCGATGTCGCAGGCTGTGGTAGTTTCAAGCACCACCGCGATATCGGGCTTTACGGTGTATGCCGCGCAGACAGCGCCCCGCGTGCCTATCTCCTCCTGCACCGTGAACACGAACCACGCGTCGTAGGGCAGCTCCTCATTCAGCAGCGTGAGCATAACAGCGCAGCCAGCCCTGTCGTCGAGAGCCTTGCCCTTGATGAAACCGTCGCCGAAACATTCATATTCCCCGTCGAAATAGCAGTAATCGCCGCGAATGACGTACTTCTCCGCCTCCTCGGCGTTCTGTGCGCCGATGTCAATGGAAAGGTCGGATATTTTCGGCTGGTTCTCCTTTTCGTCGGAGCTTAAATGGTGCAGCGCCTTTGCGGCGATAACGCCCACAGTGCCGTTGCGGAATATCACTCTCCTGCCGAACACCACCGCGGGGGAGATACCGCCCACGGGCGCGAATTTGAGCCGCCCGTCGTCGCAGATGTCGGTGACGATGAACCCCACCTCGTCCATGTGCGCCGCGTACATGACGCGGTTCTTCGGCTCCCGTGCGCCCTTTCTGAACACGATAAGGTTGCCTATGCTGTCGGCGGTGACGGTGCAGTCGGCTGGCAGACGGCTCCTGATGAACTCACGGACATCGCCCTCGTCCCCGCTTGTGCCGCAGAGCCTTGAAAGCTGCTCCGTCAGCGCGAAGAACTCCTTCATATCAGACATCGCTCTCACCTCCCGTGATAAATGCCGCCATGAGCCGCCCCACAGCCTTTACGTCCTCGGTATCGACTATCTCCACGGGCGTGTGCATATACTTCAGCGGTATGGATATAAGCCCCGTGCATATGCCGCCTTTAAGCAGTGAGATGTCGTCCGCGTCGGTGCCTGTGTCCCGTCCCATGACCTCATACTGATAAGGTATCCCCTTATCCGCCGCGAGCTTTTTGAGCTCGTCGGTCACTCCTCTGTCGAGCACGGGGGAAATGCCTATCATAGCGCCCTTCCCCATGGTGCCGCAGAGGTGTTTCTTGTCGTCGGGGGTGTATGCAAAGCTCACGTCCGTCGCGAGGGCGATGTCCGCCTCTCCGCGGTACGCACCGATGACAGCGCCGCGGCTCCCGACCTCCTCCTGTGAGGCGAAAAGCACCTCAACGTTGTACATGAGCGGCTTGTCCTTTGCAAGCTCAAGCGCCCACAGAACTGCCGCCACGCCTGCCCTGTCGTCGAGCGCCTTCGAGGTGACGCGGGTGCCGCAGAGCTTCGCGAGTGTATTGTCAATGGTTATCCTGTCCCCCGGGGCAACGTGCTTTTCGGCTTCGGAGCGGGTGGTGAAACCTATATCCACTGCCGCGTCCTCGGTCTTCATAGCCTTTGAGCTGTCGGAGGCTACATGGGGCGGGAGCGTGCATATCACGCCGCGTATATCGCCGCCCTCGGTATGCACGGTGACGGTCTGTGCCGCGTAAAGCCGTCTGTCGGTGCCGCCGCAGTTCCCCACGCGCAGGAACCCGTCCTCCCCGATATATGTCACGATAAATCCTATCTCGTCGATGTGGGCTTCGAGCAGCACGGTGGGCTTGCCGCTGCCGCGCTCGCCTATAAAGCCCGTGACGCAGCCGAATTTGTCCACAGCCGCGTCGGGCGCGTACTGCGACAGCAGCTCCCGCGCAGTTTGAGCCGCGCAGTCCTCCGCTCCCGACACTCCCGACGGAGCGCAGAGCCGTTCAAGCAATTTTTCCATATCCTGTCTCCTTTCTCCGCGGTCAGCAGCCGCACCGCTGCCGCGTTTTTGTACATTCCATACTATTATAACATTCTTACGTGTATTTTACAAGAGCCAATATGCCGCCGAATGATAAATTTTTGTAAAGCTATTGCAATTTAACATTATTTGGTGGTATAATTATTTTGATAACATTTTACAGGAGCGAAAATAATGAAATCGTACAAACAGTTCCTTATAGATACTGAAAAAGACGCAAGGCTCGCGGGACAGATAAACTCCGAGATGAAAGAGCTTGCGGATATATATCCCGACAAGACGGACAGAGAGCTGCTCACGGTGGCGGCGAAAGCCCACGGCTACGGCTTTACTGTTCTTGATATGCTGAACACGGGGATAGTCGTGAAGAGGAAAACCAAGTTAATATGAGCGCCGCCCGTGGGCATTGAGCCTGCGGGCTTTTTTATTTTGCATAATTTCCGTATTTATGGCAAGAATACTTCCAAAAGGCAGAGAAATGCCTGTGATAGAAAGGAACATGAATATGAGAAAAGCAAAATTCACAAACGGGGTACAGGGCAAGGGATTTGCGGCGGCGCTTGTGCTGAGCCTGTGCGCGGTGGGCTTATCGACATACGCGGCGTACAGCGGTGCGAGCCGCAGCATCGAGAGCGCCAGCGAGGACATGAGCCGCGACGACGGCGTGTTCATCTTCACCGAGCCTGCCGCCACGGTGAACGCCGAGCGCACCGACATACCCAAGGAGCCCGACGCGCAGATAGCGGACGAGACTTCCTCCGCGGCAGTTCCCGCCGACATCATTGCAGGCGGCGAGGAAACGGGGCTTTTCTTCAAGCCCGCAAAGACCATGCCCATAGCGGACGCTAAGGTGATAAACCCGTACAGCGGCGGCGAGCTTGTGAAGAGCGAGACTCTCGGGGTATGGAAGACCCATGACGGCGCGGACCTTGCGGCGCCCGTGGGGACGGCGGTATCGTCGATGATGAAAGGCACCGTGACCGAGGTTAAGAACGACCCGCTGTGGGGAGTATGCGTGGTTATCGACCACGGCGACAACGTTATCGGGCATTACTGCGGGCTTGACGGGAACGTTGCCGTCAAGGCGGGACAGGAGGTGTCCATGGGCGAGCTTATCGGTCAGGTAGGCACCACTGCCGACGCGGAGTGCAAGCTTGAACCGCACCTTCATTTCGGGGTGACGGTAGGCGGCGCGTGGACGGACCCGATAAAATTCGTTGAGAGCTGAAAGCCGCATAGCGAAAAACAGCAGACTTGCTATCCGCAGGTCTGCTGTCTTTTATTATACATTCAGTTTTATTATCTCGTCAAATCCCGCATTTTTCGTCTTTGAGTAGAGCTTATCGACTTTCTTCGGGTTAGGCACGAGCACGAGGGTCACATCGGACTCTTCTTCAAGCTCTGCGGACTTTGCGATAGCTTCGAGGATATCCTCCTGCTTGTAGAGGATAGCGGTCTTTTTCCGCGACCCTGCGAGGGCGATGTTATTCTCGGTAACGATAGAGAAAATTCGCTCAAATCCGATAGAAAACCCGACTGCGGGGACATTTTCACCTGTGAAACGCCCGATAAGACCGTCATATCTGCCGCCGCCCGCGACGGTACCGCCGAACTTCTCGCTTGCGACCTCGAAGACGGTGCCTGTGTAGTAGCCCTGTCCGCGCACGAGTGACGGGTCATAGACCACCTTGTAATCGGGCGAGAGCTTATCTGCGGTCTCAATGATAGTGCGCAGCGACTCTATCATGGGCTTTGCGTCCTCTGAGCAGTATTTTTCCATACCGCCGAGGGTTATGCTGCCGCTTTCGATGAGCCCGCGGAGCTTGTTTATTGCGTCTTCGGGCATCTGCTTTTCGGTGAGCTCGGCGGCAACTCCGTCCGCGCCTATCTTATCGAGCTTGTCGAAAGTCACGGAGACCGTATCGAGGGTGTCCTCGGGAAATCCCATTGTCATGAGCGAGTTGCGGAGAATTCTTCGGTCATTGACTCTCACGGTGAAATCGCCGATACCTATCTTTCCGAGAGCCTTTGCGGTGACGGAGATAAGCTCTATCTCACTGCATATCGAATCCGAGCCGAGGATATCTATATCACACTGGACGAACTCGCGGAGCCTTCCGCGCTGGGGGCGCTCGGCGCGGTACACCTTATCTATCTGTATGCACTTGAACGGGCTGGGAAGGCTGTTCCGGTTATTTGCGTAGTATCTTGACAGCGGGAGTGTGAGGTCATATCTGAGCCCGAGGTCACAGAGCTCCTTCTCGTCAACGGGAGTTTTCGCGAGTGCCGCGTCGAGCTTTTCACCGCGTTTCAGTATTTTGAAGATAAGGTTGAGGTTATCGCCGCCGTCGCTTTTATCGAGGTTTTCGGCGCTTTCGACAGCGGGTGTATAAATGCGCGTGAATCCGCACCGTGTATATGTATCGAGGATAAGCGACATGAGCCTGTCGCGCAGTGCTGCTGCGTCGGGCAGGTATTCCTGCATACCCTTCTGCGGTTTTATATTCATATCTGTATTCCTTGCCCTTTCGTATGTTTTTGCGCATAGGTGACAAGCGCATATAACATTATAGCATTTCCGCGCGAAAAAATCAAGAAAAATTTGAAAAAACCCTTGACAAATCGCGAAATGTGTAGTAAAATATCTATGTTGTAAACCAGTGTATGGAGAAGTCGCGTAGCTGGTCGAGCGCGCGCGATTGGAAATCGCGTAACCGTCAAAAGCGGTTCGAGGGTTCGAATCCCTCCTTCTCCGCCAATTTTCTTTTAGAGTTCAGTTTCCAACGATCTGTTTAAAATCGCTCGAAGCTGAACAGTAAAGGAAATAGTTGCAGAACGGCGCGGACACACCGCCCTGCAATAAATTTAAATAAATTCAGTTGGTAGCCAATCGCGACTTTTACCGACGCCGTAACGGACGATGTCCCCATGTACCTGCTCATGGTTTTACGCAGCGGAACCGGATTTACTTATTTCCGAGGTAGCTCAACCTTAATGGTATATATACTCGCTATGCTTACGGTCACGGCGCAGTTGTTACGGAACATAGGTAAAATTGTTATCAGACGAAAGAGTTTATTCAATTGTAATTTATTTAAATCCCTGTTGTGCAGGAACTTAAACCAAAATAACAGAGCTTCCAGATATTGCCAACTCATCTGAAAGCTCTTGCAAAATGTATTTAAATGTGCTATAATAAGAGAACACTTAATGTAGCACACTAAAGACGCTCGTAAAAGCCGTTCAGATGTTGGCGCATCTTTGCGGTCGCCCGTGTGTGTGTGTGTACACACACACACGGGTTGCGGGTGTTTTTGTGATATTCAAACAAATAGAACTTGTCCACTGTTAATAGTATCATAAACCGTGCTGTTTGTCAATAGTTTTTGGAAAAATTTTTGAGAATTTTTTGCCGATATTTGTCGGCTTTTG
>JAGBLA010000117.1 GCA_017635675.1 Ruminiclostridium sp. | reverse complement strand
GATGTTTCAGAATCGCTTGTAAAAAAAGTTACGCTGAATGATATTTTATCTTTTCTTACATACACATCTTCAGAACGTGAAAACCATGCTCAGGCACGTGCGCGTAAAGCTGTTGCACTAAGACAGTTCTTTAAGTATCTGACTATCAAGAAACTGTGGTTTGATGTAAGTCCCGCACAGAATCTTGAACTGCCGTCTCCGAAGAAAACTCTGCCAAAGCATCTTACTGTTGAACAGGCCACTGATCTTCTCAAGACCTGTTCCGATTTCAAAGACTGGTCTGATTATCGAGATTATTGCATGATAACATTTTTTCTTAACTGCGGCATGAGACTTTCTGAATTGGTCGGGATAAATGTAAACGATTACATTTCAACCAGGGAAGGTGACGAACCGGTGCATTTTATAAAAGTGCTCGGAAAAGGCAGCAAGGAACGTATCATATATCTTAATCCGGCTTGCGTTTCAGCATACGAAAACTATATAAAAGTCCGTCCCGACACAAAAGAAAAAGCTCTGTTCATCAGTAAACGTCTGAAAAGAATTTCAAATCGCCGTGTTGAGCAGATAATTGATGAAAAACTTAAACTTTCCGGACTTAGCGGAATGGGTTTTTCTGTACATAAGCTGCGGCACACCGCCGCTACCCTGATGTATCAGAATGGGGTCGATGTCAGAGCTCTTAAAGAAGTCCTCGGACACGAAAACCTTGATACTACACAGATATACACCCATGTTGCCAACGAACAGATAAGAAACGCTATGAATATGAATCCTCTTGCCGACATTTCAGAAAATCCTGTAAACATCGTCAACAACGAGAATGATGATGATGATGATTAACATGTTCTGTTAATTGATAAAACAAACAGTGCTTTTCCGCAATTCAATGGAAAAGCACTGTTATGATATTGAGGAGTTCCTTACAATGGCTCGGGCTTTCTTTATGAAAGTGCTGCAAATCCTTTTTCAAGGTCGGCTATGATATCGTCGATATGCTCGGTACCGATAGAAAGTCTGATAGTATTCTGTCCTATACCCTGATCACGCAGTTCCTCGTCGGTAAGCTGTGAATGTGTGGTAGTTGCCGGGTGGATAACAAGAGACTTGACATCTGCAACATTGGCAAGCAGCGAGAATATCTCAAGGTTGTCAATGAATTTGTGAGCTTCTATCTGACCACCCTTAATATCAAATGTGAAGATGCTTCCGCCGCCGTTGGGGAAGTATTTCTGATAAAGCGCGTGGTCGGGGTGAGAAGGCAGTGACGGGTGATTCACCTTCTCAACGAGCGGGTGCTTCGAGAGAAAATCAATTACCTTGCGTGTATTCTCGGCATGACGCTCAAGACGAAGTGACAGCGTTTCTGTTCCCTGTAACAGCAGGAATGCAGCGAACGGTGATATTGTCGCACCCTCATCGCGGAGAAGTATAGCTCGGATATATGTAACAAATGCCGCAGGTCCAACTGCATCTGCAAAAGAAATGCCGTGATAGCTCGGATTCGGAGCGGCAATGGGAGCATACTTGCCGCTTGCTTTCCAGTCGAACTTTCCTGAGTCAACGATTATACCGCCGAGAGTTGTACCGTGACCGCCGATGAACTTAGTCGCGGAGTGAACTACGATATCAGCACCGTGTTCGATAGGTCTGATAAGATACGGTGTACCGAAAGTATTGTCAATTACAAGCGGGAGACCGTGTTTGTGTGCTATCTCGGCAACAGCGTCAATATCGGGAATGTCGCTGTTGGGGTTTCCGAGAGTTTCAAGATAGATAGCCTTTGTGTTTTCCTGAATAGCGCCTTCGACTTCCTTCAGGTCGTGTGCGTTCACAAATTTCGTCTTGATGCCGAACTGCGGAAGTGTGTGTGCAAGCAGGTTATAAGAACCGCCGTAAATGGTCTTCTGTGCAACGATATGCTCTCCTGCCTGTGCGAGAGCCTGTATCGTATATGTGATAGCCGCTGCGCCGGAAGCAAGTGCGAGTGCTGCTACTCCGCCTTCGAGAGCTGCTATGCGCTTTTCAAGGACGTCCTGTGTAGAGTTAGTGAGTCTTCCGTATATATTTCCCGCGTCCGCAAGTCCGAAACGCGCTGCTGCGTGAGCGGAGTTATGGAATACATAAGATGTTGTCGCGTATATCGGCACCGCTCTTGAATCGGTGACCGGGTCTGCCTGTTCCTGTCCTACGTGGAGCTGTAAAGTTTCAAATTTATAGTTTGCCATAATAAATACTTCCTTTCAAGTCTGTTGATTGTTTTTTGTTTGCGATGATGTATATTCAACATCGATACATTCGACCGAAACGGAAGTTGGCTCTTACGAGCTCCTCAAATAAATTCCGCATATTGCCTCCTAATTTATATATGTTTAGTAGGTTATGTGCGTATTATATCATACTTTTCCTATATTGTCAATAGGTTTTTGAAAAATATTTTTTTTTTTCTGTAATTCAAATAATATGAGCGGAATAATACCTTTATAAGCATATTTCCAGCTCTGTTCATAAATACGGCTTATCTCTTTCAGGTCATCATTACTGTCAATATATCTTATCTCCATTATGATGCGGCCTCTTCATTACTCTTTTTGTTCGGCGTTTTGGCAAACGATATCGCATACACCTTCCCTGCCCCGCCGATTCTCAGTACCCCTGCAGCTTCGGTAAGCGTACTTCCCGTGGTACAGACATCATCTATCAGTAACAGCCGTTTGCCGCTGATGTCGGGAGCTTTATCCGATATTCCGAATGCTCCGCTCAGGTTTTCCGCTCTTTCTGTTCTTCCGAGGGTCTTCTGTTCCTTAGTGTCCTTCACCTTTATCATAACATTGGCGTACGGCACATTTAAAAGAAACCTCAGTTCTTTCGCTATCAGCTCGGTCTGATTATACCCGCGCTCTTTCATTTTCTTGCGAGTTATAGGTATAGGTACGATAAGGTCGATATCCTCAGCGATGCCGGTCTTGCGTGCAGCCTCGGCTATCCCGCAGGCAAATGCATAGTAGCTGTTTCCGTCCGCTGTTTTCTTGAAAGTGAGTATTGCTTTATCAATATTATGGTCATATACACAGTATGATGTGTATTTATCAATACCCTCGATATCCTTTTCATCGGTGTAAGGAGTTATAGCGCTCTTACATTCCCCGCAGAAATCCGCGTCATGGTCTATGTATTTCCCGCAGCATGGACAGATGTTAGGATAAAGCCAGTCTATCCAGTAACGGTATATCCTGTGGAGCTTTGCTCTGTCAATTCTCATATCTCATAAAAACAGGCGGGAGCGCCGAAGCATTCCCGCCAAAGGCTTTTCAATATCAGTTGTCTTCTTCTTCGTTCCAGGAATAGAGCTTACGTATCTCTGCACCGACCTTTTCAAGCTGATGCTCGCCCTGGATACGTCTGCACGCATTGAAGTGCGAACGTCCCATTTTGTTCTCCATGATCCAGTTGCGGGCGAATGTACCGTCCTGTATCTCGGAGAGTACCTTCTTCATTTCCTTCTTAGTCTCGTCTGTGATGAGACGCTTGCCTGTCTCATAATCACCGAACTCTGCGGTATCGGAAATAGAGTATCTCATCATCTTGAAACCGCCCTTGTAAATAAGGTCAACTATAAGCTTCATCTCGTGTATGCACTCGAAGTAAGCGTTCTGCGGATCATATCCTGCTTCGACAAGAGTCTCAAAGCCTGCCTTCATCAAAGCTGTAACGCCGCCGCAAAGCACGCACTGCTCACCGAACAGGTCGGTCTCGGTCTCCATTTTGAAAGTCGTTTCCAGAACACCTGCTCTTGCGCCGCCGATACCTGCCGCATAAGCAAGACCGATATCCTTGGCTCTGCCGGAAACGTCCTGATGAACTGCGATAAGGCAAGGAACACCTCTGCCTATTGTATATTCCGAACGAACCGTATGACCAGGACCCTTAGGCGCGATCATGATAACATCAACATCAGCGGGCGGTATGATCTGACCGAAGTGGATATTGAAACCGTGAGCGAACATAAGCACCTTGCCTGCTGTGAGGTTGGGCTTGATGCTCTCCTCATAAAGAGCAGCCTGCTTTTCATCATTGATAAGTATCATGATGATGTCAGCCTTCTTGGCTGCGTCGAATGCAGTATAGACCTCAAATCCTGCCTCCTCAGCCTTTTTCCAGGACTTGCTCCCCTCGTAAAGACCGATAATGACCTTTACTCCGCTGTCCTTTAAGTTAAGAGCATGAGCGTGTCCCTGGCTGCCATAGCCGATGACAGCGACAGTCTTTCCGTCAAGTACAGAAAGATTACAGTCCGATTCGTGATAAAGTTTTGCCATTTTCATTACTTCCTTTGCTGTTTTTATATTGTCAATGAAGCGCTTCCGCGCTGGATCGCTACTGTACCCGTCCTCACGATCTCCTTTATGCCGTAAGGCCGCAGGAGTTCCTCGAACGTTTTTATCTTGTTGCTGTAATCCGAAAGCTCCAGAGTAATAGTATTGATAGAAATATCGGATATCTTTGCCTCTGTTATTTTAGCTATTGAGATAAGCTCCGCACGCTGTGACGGAGTACAGTTCACCTTTACAAGCACAAGCTCTCTGGTAAGAAGCTCAGTCTCGCTGAACGCACGGACTTTGATCACATCTATAAGCTTGTTCAGCTGCTTTAATATCTGTTCAAGCGTATAGTCATCTCCGTCAGCGACTATGGTTATGCGCGAAACATTCTCATCCGCTGTCACACCCACCGCAAGGCTGTCGATGTTGTACGCGCGTCTTGCGAACAGTCCGGACACCCTTGCGAGCACGCCCGCATGGTTTTCCACAAGGATCGATATCGTATGCTTCATATTATCGTCCTCTCTTCCCTGTCAACAAATACCTGCAGCAGATACGGACTGTCCGCTCCGAGCATATTTCTTATCGCAGACTCCGCCTGAGTGATATCCGTAACATTCTCCGCTTTGATACCATAAGCCTGCGCAATTATATCAAAGCTCGGGCTGCCCGTAAGATCCACCGCGATCTCGCGGCCATATATCTTTTCCTGAAGTTCTCTTACCATTCCGAGATTTGAATTTACAAACACAATAGTCTTTACATTGATACCATGCTGTACAGCGGTAGCAAGTTCCATGAACTGCATCTGCAGACTGCCGTCGCCGCACATAGAAATGACCGTACGCTCCGGCATTGCCTTTTTCGCACCTATCGCCGCAGGCAGCGAATAACCCATTGTGCCCATACCTCCCGCGGTCATGAACCTTCCCTCGGAAAGACAGATGTTGTTTGCCGTCCATATCTGGTTCTGACCGACATCGGCAACTATTACGCTGTCTTTCGGGAGCTGCTTATTGAGCTCCTCGATGAATAAACGAGGACAGACCTTTCCGGCGCTTACTACCGGCGTGGCTTTAGCCTGTGCGCGTACCCCTGAAAGCTCCTCCACCCATTCGGTGTGTTTCATCTCCGGCACAGTCTCTATCAGCTTTTCAAGTATCCTTCCGATGTCTCCGACCACAGGCGTATTTACATCGACATTCTTGCCTATCTCGGCAGGGTCAATATCAATGTGTATCACCATCATGTTCTCATTGTTTTTAAGAGCTGTCACCGCACGGTCGCCCATGCGTGCACCGAGAAGTATCAAAAGGTCGCACTTCGATACTGCATAATTAGCGGACTTTACCCCATGCATACCCATCATGCCGAAATACAGCGGGTCTGTCATGTCTATATTGCTTATTCCCATCATGGTATTGACCACAGGGATGTCGCATTTATGAACAAGCTGTGCAAGACCGCTCAAAGCGTTTGAAAGGAATACACCGCCGCCCGCACAGACCACAGGTCTTTCCGCTTTTGATATCGCATCGGCAACGCGCTTTATCTGAAGCTTGTTTCCCTCTGTGGTAGGTTTATATGACCGTATCTCCACAGTCTCGGGATACATGAACTCAGTCTCCATGAACTGTACGTCCATAGGAACATCTATCAGCACAGGACCCGGTCTTCCGGTCTCTGCTATATAAAAAGCCTTCTTTATCACATCGCATATCGAAGCAGGGTCTTTCACGATATAGCTGTGTTTCACAAAAGGCTCTGCCGAGCCTGTAATATCAGCCTCCTGGAAAACGTCGCGTCCTATCTGGTCGGAGTTTACCTGTCCTGTTATCGCGACTATCGGTATGCTGTCCATATAAGCGGTAGCAATAGCAGTGATAAGGTTCAGCGCGCCGGGACCGGAAGTAGCTATACAAACTCCCGCCTTGCCGGTGACTCTGGCATATCCGCTCGCCGCATGACCAGCATTGACCTCGTGACGGACAAGTATATGTTCTATACCGGAGGCTATCAGCTCGTCATAAAACGGGCAGATAGCCGCACCGGGATAACCGAAAACGTGCTTAACGCCTTCGGCTTTAAGACATTCTACCATTGCCCTTGCGACTGTCATTATATTCTCGGACAAACCTATCACCTCAATTTATTGTTTTCCCGGATATCGGATGCCTTATGACTGTTTTAAGCTTATCTGCATCAGTTCTGCGCGGATCGTTAAGATATATCTCGTGATGACGGCGCACTTCGCTCATATCTGTCACATAGCCGTTTTCTTCGATATACTTATTCATCATATCCACAGTTCCGGGTTCACTGTCATAGGAGCCTGTATGCATACACTGGACGCACAGCCCTTCGGTATATGTGAAGAACTCCGCCGATGAAAAGTCGGACTTCTTCTTTGCAGATGCTTCACGCACCGCCCATTCAAGATCATCTTTCGTTACAAAATCCGGGAGCCTTATCATTGCCGTCCATTCAAGCTCATTCTTGCGCGAGTAGTCCATTCCTTCAGCACCGCGCTGCTGCCACAGCCCTTCAAGCGGCGGTACAACATAGTCGAAATATCCGTCGATCCTGTGATCGCCCTTTTTGCTCATTTTTATAGTATAGGAAACTCCGTACAGTATCTCCACCGCACGCCTGTACTCTCCGTCCGGCTCGTTCGGATCACCTTTTCCCCGTACAGCAGCATAATTCATGGTCGGTATATCAACTATCGACGGTTTACTCTTCGGAAGATAAAACTCTTTGAATTCCTTTTTGTAATCAAAAGCCATTGAGATCTCCAATATGTTATTATATTATATCACAATTCAAACGATAAATCAATACTTTAATGATAAATTACCACGGCTGAACTGTTCCGACGATCTCGGAAAGGTCAGAGATATTGTTATCATCCATGTATTTTTCAAGTCCGTCGATGACTTTGAGCGGAGAAAACGGGTCGGTGAATATAGCAGTACCCATTTGTACCGCCTTAGCGCCCGCCATCATCATTTCTACCGCATCCTCCCATGTCGTTATACCGCCCATACCGACTACGTCGATATTAACGGCATTAGATACCTGCCATACCATTCGCACAGCAACCGGGAATATGGCAGGTCCGGAAAATCCTCCGACATTATTGCGGAGTATAGGTCTGCGCGTTCTGATGTCTATTCTCATGCCGAGCAGCGTGTTTATCAGAGAAATGCAGTCGGCACCCTCGGCTTCAACTGCCTTTGCGATGTCGGTAACACTTGTAACATTCGGGGTAAGCTTTACCATTATCGGCTTTTTGGTAGCTGCGCGCACTGCTTTGGTGACAGATGCAGCACCGTCACACGATGTTCCCCATGTAGCGCCGCCCTGCTTTACATTCGGACAGGAGATATTCAGCTCTATCATATCTACGTCGGTTCTGTCAAGTTTCTCGGCAGCCGCACGGTAATCGTCTATCGATGCTCCGGCAAGATTTGCGATTATGACATTGCCGTTCTTTTTCAGCTCCGGCAGGTATTTGCTGATGAAAACGTCAACACCGGGATTCTGAAGTCCCACGGAATTTAGCATACCCGCATTAGTTTCGGCTATACGCGGCGGAAGATTACCTGCTTTCTCGTTTATGGTAGTCCCCTTGCAGGAAATGCCTCCGAGCTTGTTGAGCGGATAAAGCGGAGCATAGTCCTCACCGAAACCGTAAGTCCCGGACGCCGCTATTACAGGATTAGGAAATGTTACTCCCGCGACTTTAACAGAAAGATCTCTGCTCAAAACAGCACCTCCTCACCATTGAATACCGGTCCGTCCTTGCACACACGAAGCAGCTTCTCACTTCCTTCGCGGCTTATCCTCGCCACACAGCCCACGCACGCTCCCACGCCGCAGCCCATACGCTCCTCCAACGATATCTCACAGAAAACGCCGTACCGCTTTGCTGTCTGTGCCACAGCCTGCAGCATTCTCATAGGACCGCAGGCAAAAACTGCCCCGACATCACCTTTTTCAAGCTCACGGGTAAGAGGAGCCGTGACGATTTCCTTTTCGCCTACGCTGCCATCGTCTGTACAGACGATAACGTTTTCGCAGATACTTCTGAATTCGTCAGTCAGTATTATGTTCCCGTAGCTGCGGAAACCGAGCACTGCCGTAACATTCTTACAGTTCCTTGCTGTCTCTAGCATCGGCGGCACGCCTATACCTCCGCCGACAACTATTACCCGCTTGCCTTCAATAGCATTCTGCACCGAAAAGCCGTTACCGAGGGGGGCGATCATATC
The DNA here is from genome assembly GCA_017635675.1 of Ruminiclostridium sp. GTDB lineage: Bacteria > Bacillota > Clostridia > Oscillospirales > Ruminococcaceae > Ruminiclostridium_E. The sequence goes on along the minus strand of JAGBLA010000117.1, from coordinate 57,118 downwards.
AAGCATATCACCCTCGTTAAGACGGGATATCGCATCTGTACCATGCCCCTTTACGATGAATACAAACCGTATAGTACCCTTGTTACGGTCTATCCCGCATATTGATATCGGTCTGCGAAGTGTGTGACCGGGGGCGAGAATATGCACGAACTGACCGCACTTTGCGAGCTCCGCCGCATCGGGGCAATACACTGTGAATGAATATATGTTCTCCGCCAGCGCTTTTTTCCCGGTTATCTTATACTCTGCGCATTTGTACGACATTGTTTTACCTCAATCCTCAATTATTTCCCTCTTGTTTCGCTGTTTGTCAAGCTTTTCCTTTTCAGCTTCGCTTATCGCGTTCAGCCGCATTTTAGTCAGTATTATGACGCACACGATGATAAGCGGGTCGATTATAAGCTGCATCGAAAATCCCACATTCGCCATTCGTATCGCGGCTCCGTGAAGATAGCATATCTCGCTTATCAGAATAATAAGCATAAGCCGCACACAGGATATCCCTGTATCGATTATATTGCAGTATTTCGCTGCATTGTTCTGCGTTATACATATGTTTTCGGGCATTCTCTTCCTTCGCAGTATCAACACGAACGATACCGCAAATACCGCCGCACCGAGCACTGCCCAGACAATAAGCGGTCTCCAGTCAAACATCGACATATCCGCTTCGGTCTTGTTCAGACTTTTCAAGCGGTCAATATCGACAGCACAGGCGTAGATTATATACCCGAGATACACCAGCGCAGCGGCGGACGCGATATCCACAACTATCTGCGCCGCGGAATACCGCCGTTTGAAGCTGAATTCGCCGAGCTTCATACTCAACGTCCTTTCATATCTTAGTTATATCCACCATTTCAACATCTTCGATGCTCTTCTTCATCTCAATGCACTTGACGAGTGCCTCTGCGGTATCTACCGAGGTCAAGCAGGCTATGGAGCGCTCAACAGCCTTGCGGCGCATCTTCACGCTGTCACGTGCGGGCGAACGTCCTGTCTCGGAAGTGGAAACAACATAATTTATTTCCCCGCTGTCGAGAAGAGTCATGATATTCGGCTCCTGGTGTTCGCTTACACGGTACGTGAAGTTGGTAGCCACCATGTTTCGTATCAATGTGGAGGCTGTGCCGCTGGTCGCGTATATATCAAATCCGAGCTGCTCGAAACGGCTCGCTATCTCGATTATCTCGGGTTTGTCCTCGTTGCGCACGGAGAACAGGACTCCTCCCTTGTCGAACATCCTGAAACCCGCGGCGATAAGCCCTTTGAAAAGCGCAGTCTCAAATGTATGTGCGATACCGAGACACTCACCTGTGGATTTCATCTCCGGCCCGAGCTGTGTATCAACATCATGCAGTTTCTCGAAGCTGAATACCGGAACCTTGACCGCAACATAGTCTCCCACGGGATAAAGCCCGGAGGAAAAACCCTGTTCTTTGAGCGTATGCCCCATGATTATCTTCGTGGCAATATCCACCATCTGAACTCCGGTGACTTTTGAGATATACGGAACAGTACGTGACGAACGCGGGTTCACTTCTATAACATACACCTCGTTGTTGTAAACAACGTACTGGATATTCACAAGACCTATAACGTTCAGAGCTTTCGCAAGGCGCTCGGTATAAGCCACGATAACGCGCTTTACACGCTCGGTAAGGGTCTGTGCGGGATATACCGAGATACTGTCGCCGGAGTGTACGCCTGCACGCTCGATATGCTCCATAATACCCGGGATAAGGAAATCCTCTCCGTCGCATATCGCATCGACCTCGACCTCTGTACCCATAAGGTATTTGTCAATAAGAACAGGATTTTCGAGCTTGTGTGAGGTTATTATCTCCATGTACTCTGTAACGTCGCTGTCACAGTGAGCGATTATCATATTCTGACCGCCAAGCACATACGACGGACGGAGCAGTACAGGATATCCGAGCTGATTTGCGGAAGAAAGCGCCTCCTCGGTTGTGAAAACCGTGTGACCTTTCGGACGCGGAATACCGCACTTTTCGAGCAGCTCATCAAATAGCTCTCTGTCCTCCGCGGCATCTATACTCTCCGCCGATGTTCCGAGAATGTGAGCGCCTATCTCCTGCAGGTGCTTTGTGAGCTTTATCGCCGTCTGTCCTCCGAACTGAACTACCACGCCATAAGGCTTTTCGGTAGCTATCAGCGAATCAACATCCTCAAACGTCAGCGGGTCAAAGTAAAGTCTGTCGCCTGTGTCAAAATCAGTGGAGACTGTCTCGGGGTTATTGTTGCATATTATCGTTTCATAGCCCATTTCCTTGAGAGCCCATACACAATGCACCGAGCAGTAGTCAAACTCAATTCCCTGCCCTATGCGTATAGGTCCCGAGCCGAAAACTATGACTTTTTTCCTGCCTGTGTCATGCTCTTTTATGAATTCCTCTGCCTCGTTCTCGTCATCGTATGTGCTGTAAAAATACGGGGTTTCCGCCGAGAACTCGGCAGCGCAGGTATCCACCATTTTATACACCGCGTGTCTGCGCTTTATGCCGCACTCGTCGATAAGCTGACAGGAAATACGCTCAATGGTCTTGTCAAGGTAGCAGTATTTCTTCGCAGTATCATATTTTTCCTGAGTAAGCGTTCCCTCCGCAAGCCAGTTTTCAAGGTCAACAAGGTTTTTCAGCTTGCAGATGAACCATTTGTCTATCTTCGTTATATCATGGATAGTATTGACATCTATTCCGCGTTTGAGTGCTTCAAAAACGCAGAACGAACGGTCGGTGTCGATATCCGACAGTTTCTGCCCTATCTGTGCGTCGGTCAGCTTTTCAAAATCGGGCTTGGTCATCGAATCCATTCCAAGCTCGATCGAACGGACAGCTTTCATCATCGCAGCCTCAAAGCTCGTTCCGATAGCCATTATCTCACCCGTAGCCTTCATCTGTGTACCGAGGGTCTTTTTGGCATACACGAACTTATCAAACGGCCATCTCGGGAATTTGACAACGATGTAATCCAGTGCAGGCTCAAAGCAAGCGTATGTCTTTCCGGTCACCTGGTTCACTATTTCATCAAGGGAATAGCCTATCGCTATGCGGGTCGCGACCTTTGCTATCGGATATCCTGTAGCCTTTGAAGCCAGAGCGGAGGAACGCGAAACACGAGGATTGACTTCTATGACCGCGTACTCAAATGAATCGGGTTTCAGCGCAAACTGACAGTTGCAGCCGCCCTCGACTTTCAGTGCCTGGATTATATTCAGCGCCGCAGTTCTTAGCATCTGATATTCCCTGTCCGCAAGCGTTACGGCAGGAGCAACAACGATACTGTCTCCCGTATGAACCCCGACGGGATCAAAGTTCTCCATTGAGCAGACGGTTATAACATTTCCTTTCGCGTCACGGATAACTTCAAATTCTATCTCCTTCCAGCCGGAGATACAGCGCTCCACAAGTATCTGATGGATAGGCGAAAGGCGCAGTCCGTTGGTCGCTATCTCGTGAAGCTCGTCACGGTCATTCGCAATACCGCCGCCCGTACCGCCGAGTGTGAACGCGGGACGGACAATGACAGGATATCCGATAACATGGTCGGCAAAATCCAATGCGTCTTCAAGAGTTTCGACCACCTTGGACGGGATAACAGGCTCGCCTATGGCTTCCATAGTATCCTTGAAAGCCTGCCTGTCCTCGGCTTTATGGATAGTCTCCGGAACCGCGCCAAGCAGCTTTACGCCGTTTTCTTCAAGAAATCCCGACTCTGCGAGCTGCATGGACAGCGTAAGTCCCGTCTGTCCTCCGAGTGTTGACAAAAGACTGTCGGGCTTTTCAATTTTTATTATGCGTTTTACACAGTCAAGCGTCAGAGGCTCGATATAGATATGATCCGCCATGTGCTTGTCCGTCATTATAGTTGCGGGGTTTGAGTTTACAAGAACTACTTCAAGCCCCTCCTGTTTAAGGGCGCGGCAAGCCTGGGCTCCCGCGTAGTCGAACTCGGCAGCCTGTCCTATAACAATCGGACCTGAGCCTATGACCATGACTTTTTTGATGTCACTTCTTAACGGCATTACTTACCACTCCTTTCTTTTTCCATGAGTTCAATAAATTCATCGAAAAGATAGGCGGTATCATGCGGTCCTCCGCAAGCCTCCGGGTGGAACTGTACCGTGAATGCGGGAGCATTTGTATATCTCACGCCCTCACAGGTCTTGTCATTGGCATTGAGATGCGAGACCTTCCCGGCTGTTTCGGGTATGCTGTCCGCTATGACAGCATATCCGTGGTTCTGTGAGGTAATGAATGTCCTGTCAAGCTCTAAATCGGTCACGGGCTGATTTCCTCCGCGGTGACCGTATTTCATCTTCTCTGTTTTCGCACCGTTGGCAAGAGCAAGAAGCTGATGTCCGAGACAGATACCGAATGTGGGTATCTGTTCGGGTATTAGCGCCCTAAGAGTTGCGATAGAAATGATATTGTCCGCGGGGTCTCCGGGTCCGTTCGACAGCATGATGCCGTCCGGAGCGAAACTCTTTATCGTGTCGGGTCTTACATCGTGCGGGAACACTGTCACATCACATCCGCGTTTCAGCAGCTCACGTCGGATATTATGCTTATAGCCGTAATCTATGAGTGCTACCCTGTATTTCGCGTTTTCAGCTTTATATTCCTCCGCAGCCTTAACGCTTACCTTGGGTACGACACTGCCGACCCTGTACGCACGTATTTTCTCAAGACAGGCGGGTTTATCAAAATCCGGGTCATTGGTGATCATGCCGTTCATAACGCCGCTTTCACGAATTATACGGGTAAGCCTGCGTGTATCGATATCATACAGACCGATAATGCCGTATTTTTTCAGAAAGATGTCGATATTATCCTCACATCGGAAATTCGACGGTTCTTCACAGTATTCGCGGACTATATACCCGCTTACAACACTGCCTGCCGATTCATAGTCCTCACCGTTCACACCATAGTTGCCTATGAGCGGGAACGTTTGTGTTACTATCTGTCCGCAGTAGCTCGGGTCGGTGAGAGTTTCCTGATATCCCACCATAGCCGTGGTGAAAACTATCTCACCTATGACACTTCCCTCGGCACCGAATGACTTTCCCTCAAAGACAGTGCCGTCAGCAAGTATCAGATATGCCTTTTTATACCCGGTAAAGTCCATTTTTACCTCCTTGATATTCTACACATTATATCGTTTCAACGCAGGCGGTCACTCTGCTTTCTTTCTCGTTGTTCTCGGCTTGGGCAGCTTTATCTCACCGACAAATCCCATTATCTCGTCTCTCATTCTTATCGCTTCTCTGTATGCTGCACCCGCGTAATCTCTCTCGTCGCAGCCCTCTTTCTTATATGCGCAGATAATGCCGCGCGAGCTGTTCACGATACCGCCGAGACCGTTCTTGTCAAATGCCGCGGAAATATCCTTTGCAGATGCGCCCTGTGCTCCGTATCCCGGGATAAGGAAAAACAGCTTGGGGAACTTTCTGCGAAGTTCTTCTATTTGTTCGGGATATGTCGCACCCGCAACTATACCCACACCGCAGTAGCCGTACTTTCCTGTAAGTTCCTTGCCCCAGATGCTGCACATCTTCGCCATCTGCTCATAAACAGGCACGCCGTTTATCTTCTTGTCCTGAAGCTCGCCCGAGGAGGGATTTGAAGTCTTTGCGAGCACAAATATCCCCTTGTCGTATGTATTGCAGATGTCTATGAGCGGCTTGATACCGTCGGTACCAAGGTATCCGTTCACTGTGAGAGCATCGCCAAGAAACGGCTCAAACTCCTCATTCCCCACCTTTACCTTGCCGAGATGAGCCGCGGCATAAGCTTCCATTGTGGAACCTATATCATTGCGCTTTCCGTCGGTAATGACGAACATTCCCTTTGAGCGCGCGTATTCCTGGGTCTTGTACAGCGTCTTCATTCCCTGATATCCGTACATCTCATAGTATGCAGCCTGAGGTTTTACAGCCGGAATTATACCGCAGAGCGCGTCTATAAGTCCCTTATTGTATTCGAGTATCGCCTTTGCGGCGCCTTTAAGAGTCTCACCGTGCTTTTCAAAAGCCTTGCACTTTATGAAATCCGGTACATAATCAAGTTTCGGGTCAAGCCCTACCACAGTGGGATTCTGTTTAGCTGCAACAGCTGCCATAAGTCTGTCAAGTGACATATTGATATCCTCCGTTATTATTCATAGTCGTCCTCATAAACGACATTTCCGTTTACTATCGTATATTTTGTCTTTCCTTTGAGCGTCATTCCCTTAAAACAGGTATTCTTCGACTTTGAATGTAACTTTTCGGGTTCTACCGTCCACTGCTTGTTAAGATCAACTATCGCAAGATCTGCGACCGCCCCCGGCTCAATGGTACCGCCCTCGATGCCGAGAATAAGACGCGGCGTTTCGCACATCATGCGTACTATCTTCATAAGCGGCATAAGCCCGGTATGGTAGAATTTTGTAAGCGTCGCGGCAAGCGAGGTCTCAAGTCCTACCACCCCGTTGGGAGCTTTCAGAAAATCTGCCTTTTCTTCCGCAGTGTGCGGAGCATGATCGGTCACTATACAGTCGATAGTCCCGTCGATGACAGCCGAGGTTATGGCTTTCATATCTTCCTCGGTGCGAAGCGGAGGGTTCATTCTGTAATCTGCGTCACGGGTAAGGAGTCTGTCCTCTGTAAGCATGAAATAGTGAGGGGCTGTCTCGCTCGTCACCATAACTCCGCGCTTTGTGGCAAATCTGAGCAGATCCACAACTTCCTTTGTCGAAACGTGAGCTATGTGTATCGGCACTTCAAGATCATTTGCGAGCTGGATCTCTCTGCCTGTGATGATATTTTCACTGGTGCGGCTCATTCCTCTTACCCCGAGTTCAATAGAAATGACACCCGCGTTCACTATACCTCCGCGGATAATGTCAAGATCTTCGCAGTGAGAAATTACACGAAGCCCTGCATAATGCGCATCTATCATCGCTCTGCCCATTGTATGTGCGTTCTTTACCGGTCTCCCGTCATCGGATACCGCCACCGCTCCCGCAGCTTTAAGAGCCTTGAAATCACAGAGTTCCTCGCCGTTGAGACCTTTTGTTATAGCACCTACGGGATATACCTTGATCTTCGCGTTCTTTGCCTTGTCTATGATATACTTTATCACCTCCGGGCTGTCCGCAACAGGTGAAGTGTTAGGCATACAAGCCACAGCGGTAACACCTCCGGCAGCTGCAGCTTCTGAGCCGGTGATAATATCTTCCTTATGCGTCTGTCCGGGATCACGGAAATGCACGTGCATATCACATAAGCCCGGGATAACCGCAAGCCCTTTACAGTCAATAGTCTTGTCAGCTTTGTTCCTTATGCCTTTTGCGACTTTTGTGATGACATTATCCTCGATAAGGATATCGAGATCGTCCTCAAGCTTATTTACGCTGCTTACAACATGACCGTGTTTGAGTAAAAGTTTCATATTGTGCTCCAATCAAGTCAATTCCGTGGTGTTATACCATACTATCCTAACATAATATTATACTATATTTTTCCCGACATTTCAACATCAAAAAACATATATTTGACATTTCGTCATTTTGCACAAATGCTATTCACCAACAAAAAAAAACGAGTGAAAGATCACTCGTTCCGAAATTATTGCGATAATTCATAAGCGCGTCTTGTGCACGCTTCACAAGCCGCGTAAACATCATCTGTCAGCTTGCCCTCATACAGTTTGTCAAGTCCTGCAATGGTAGTTCCGCCGGGAGAAGATACCTGCTTTATAAGCTGATCTACCGTCATTCCCGAACTCGTGAGCATTTCCGCGGAGCCTTTGAGGGTCGCCGCGAACAGCCTCAGCGCCGCATCGGCATCGATACCGTTAGCAGCCGCGTAATCTACAAAGCCTTTTGCGAAAAGATAAATGAAAGCGGGAGAGCTGCCGTTGATACAGATTATTTCCTTCATTTTATCAATAGGAACGATCTCGGCAATACCGCAGCTTTCAATTACCGACTTTGCGAACGCGAACTCCTCGGGAGAGGTCTTCTCATCAGTGGACATTGCGCTCGCGCCCATTCCGAGCATCATAGGCGTGTTCGGCATTACAAGAACAACCTTCACATCGGGCGCTGTACGGTTTCTGATAAATTCTTCCGAGATGCCGGCGCAGATAGAAATAAACACTGTATCCGGAGTGACTGAATCTTTTACAGCGTCAAGAACACTTCCGAGCACCTGCGGTTTTACCGCAAGCAGTACGTATTTGCACACCGATACAAGCTCAGCCTCGCTTTTGCAGGGTCTTGCAGGAACAGCGGCAAGTTTTTCCGGATCCTTGTCAAAGGCATAGACCTCCGCCTCAAGATTTCCCGAAGCGATCCCCTTCATTATTGCGGAGCCCATATTTCCGGCTCCCAGAAAACCAAGCTTAATCATTAGCAATACCTCCGACCTGTTCCTTTACTTTTGATTTATGCCCATTCCGTGGAAATATCCTGTTGTATGCGCTGAGTACAGGGAAAAGAATGATTATCATAATAAGGCAATCCACCGGACACTGTATAAGGTTCTTTACCAGACGCAGAGGAAATCCCGCGATCATAGAGTCAAGTGTCGCGTAACCGGATATTATCATCGCCATGGGCGTCATGAAAAGGTTGCATACTATAACTACCGTTACTTTGCTGAGTATTATCTTCAAAGAGCTTTCGGATCCGTTCTTTTCCTTTGTGCCGGACATTATCAGAGCAGTAAAGAACACTCCGTAGATAAAACCGATAACAGCCCCGATATACATAAACTGAGCCCCGACAAAAATACCCGCGATCTTACCGATAGTACCTTCGTCTCCCGCAAATAATCCCATAAGCGCCGAGACACCGAGCATGGCGGCACCGGTCAGCAGACCCGCTCCCACACCAACTGCCAAAGATACTGCGACCGTTTTTATCAGACTCTTGTTCTTTTCCGTATCAGTCTGCTTTTTTTCAAAACCGATAGGTTTTATGTTATACAGGAATATCCCATATATCATTGCTCCGACAGCTTCAACAAGTGTGAAAAGCGGACTGAACCCTCCGTCCGGGTTCAGAAGAAATCCAAGGATATCTGTTACAGCTCCGGCAAGAAAAGCTACGGTAGGTCCGAAAAACATACCTATCGCTGCAAGGCAAAGATAAGCAAATGTTATCTTAAGATCAGCGGTTATCTTTACAGAAATCAGCTTCAGAACAAGATCAAGCGCGATCAGCACACCTGTGACGGTTATGCACTTTATAGATCTGAGCTCCATCGCAGATCTTCCGAATTTCTCAAAAAATGACATATACAGCCCTCCCTTAAAGAAAGAAATGTACATAAATAAGGATAAGCTGTGTCACATTTATCCGATTATGTACAGCGAGATGCGAAGACAGCACCGCAAGCCCTCAAAGCTTTTCGTCACAGCGGCAACTCTCCGTCCGCCGAGCACTTAACGCGCTGTCTCCTACTCTGTAATAAGTGTTTATATAGCGATATCGTTTGCGATCTTATAAAGATCCTTCGGGAATTCTTTTTTCATGCTGAGCGCTTCCTGGATGTCAACATCTATAACTTCTCCGCGCTTAAGACCGACAACTCTGTTGCCTATGCCCTTTTCAAGCAGTTCAACAGCGTAGTAGCCCATTCTGCTCGCCTCTACTCTGTCACGAAGCGTAGGTGCGCCGCCCCTCTGTACATGACCGAGTATCGTTGCACGGCACTCGATATGTACGGCTTCCTCGATCTCTTCGGCTATCTTCTGAGAATTGCCAACACCCTCGGAAACAACAACGATAAAGTGATTCTTTCCGGCTTTTCTTGACTCGGCTATCTTCTTTGTCACTTCAGAGAGAGCATATGGCATTTCCGTAGTGATTATCGCTGTAGCTCCGCAGGCGATACCTGTGTTGAGAGCGATGTAGCCTGCACGTCTTCCCATTACTTCGACCACCGAGCAGCGGTCATGAGAGCTCGCGGTGTCAGTAAGCTTGTCGATAAGCTCCATAGCCGTATTCATGGCAGTATCATAACCTATCGTGTACTCTGTCATAGCGATGTCGTTGTCTATCGTTCCGGGAAGACCTATGCAAGGTATCCCGACTGCGGAAAGATCCGCCGCTCCTCTGAACGAACCGTCGCCGCCGATAACTACCATACCGTCGATGCCGTTCTTGATGCAGGTTTCCTTTGCCTTCTCGATACCGGCTTTTTCCTTGAATTCAAGACATCTTGCTGTATAAAGCACAGTCCCGCCTCTCTGGATTATATCCGATACGCTTGTTGCGTCGAGAGGACGGATATCACCGTTGATGAGACCGTTATAGCCTCTGTAAACACCAACGACTTCCATACCTTTCTGCAGAGCCGCCCTTACAACTGCTCTTATGGCGGCATTCATGCCGGGCGCATCTCCGCCGCTTGTTAAAACTCCTATTTTCTTCATCGTCCAGATCCTCCGTTTTATTATTGATTTAAGGACTTTACACACTAAAATATTTTACTCTAATATTCCGAAATCGTCAAGGGATATTTCGAGCAAAAAAAACAAATCACCAAAATATGACTTTTTAAACAAAATTCGTTCAAAAAAGAGCTTCTGTTTTATCAATTTCGGCTGTTCCGTATTTCTTCGGCAAGCTTTGATATCTTCTCAAATCTGTGATTTATCCCGCTTCTGCTCAGGTTCGGTTCTGTCAGAGTACCGAGCTCACGAAGTGACATATCCGGGTTATTGAGCCTCAGCTCAGCTATTTCCCGGAGCTCATCACTCAGCTTGTCGCCGCCGAGGTTGTCCAGGACAAGTCTAATATCGTCGAGCTGTTTAGCGGAAGCGCGTGCTGTTCTGTCAATGTTCGCAGTTTCGCAGTTCACGGAACGGTTTATATTGCTCCGCACTTCTTTGATTATCTTTATGTTCATGATTTTCATGGCACTCTGAACAGCGCCCATGAACGTAAGTATATCGGCGATATTCTCACTGTTCTTGCTGAACAGGAACCACACTGCTCCTCGGTGAGATATGTTCACATTCATTCCCTGCTCATTTATCAGCTTGTACAGCGACTTTGTCTTTCCCTCATCACCGACAGAAAGCTCAAAATGATAGCCGGCTTGCTGCACGTACACATTTCCACACGTTATGAACGCACCTCGAAGGAACATTCCCACATCTTCATCACTGGCACCGATACTTTCCGTTCCTATCGTTTTCTCAAAGTAATCGTACTTTATCGCCGCCAGCGGATCGGCGGGCATTACACAATAGCTGTTCCCACTGCTTATCGGTGATACCGTTATATTCATCATATGCTTCGGGAAAATGCGTCTTACAAATCCGGCGCATTTCTTATCATAAGTGACAAAGTGCGGCTCACTTCCCTTGAAACCGAACATCATGCCGTATCTGAGAGCTTCCCGAAGTCTGTCCGGTACTTCACACCCGCACAATTCATATTTAACATCGATTGAAAATGACATAATCCAAACCGCCGATCATTTTTGTGCATCTCTGTGCAGCGTATGAACGTTGTATCCTTTTTCGGTGAGGAAAGAACTTGTAAGTTCAGCAAATGTAACGCTCCTGTGCCTTCCTCCGGTACATCCGAAAGCAATAACGAGCTGACTCTTGCCCTCGGAGATATATTGCGGAACGAGAAACTCTATCATATCGAACAGCTTTTTTCTGAACTGCACCGACACCTCGGAGTTCATCACATAATCCCTCACCGCAGCGTCTTCACCGGTTTTGGTCTTCAGCTCAGGCACATAGAAAGGATTTGGCAGAAATCTGACGTCAAATACAAGATCCGCCTCATCGGGAACCCCGTATTTAAAGCCGAATGACAGACAGTTTATCATCATACTGTCCGACACCTTGTTCAGGAACATCTTGATCATGATCTCCTTGAACTTCGATGTTGATGTAAAGCTCGAATCTATGCAGTAGTCCGAGTTTTCGCGTATAGGCATCAGTATCTCAAATTCATCGTCTATCGCCTTGTCAAGGTCTCCGCCGGCGATATCGTATAGAGGGTGTTTTCTGCGTGTCTCCTTGTATCGTCTGCGGATAACATCCTTATCGGCGTATATGAACAGTATCTTTACATTCATGCCTTCCTTGCGCATCTCCTGTACATTCTCCCAGAATTGCAGGAACAGCTCTCCGCCGCGGATATCCACAACCACAGCTACCTTGTTTATCGCCGTATTCTCACCGCAAAGCTCCGCAAATTTCGGTATAAGCTGCGGGGGCATATTGTCTATGCAAAAATATCCAATGTCCTCAAGTACGTTTGCCGCACTTGATTTACCGGAACCGGAAATACCTGTAACAATTATAAAATCCATATCTACTCAGTCTATTCTATTAAAAGTATTTCGCATTCCAGCTTAACGCCGGAATCCTTGTAAACCTTATCTTTAATATCGGAAATAAGTCTTACCACGTCAGAACAGGTCGCGCCGCCCTTGTTTATCACAAAACCGCTGTGCTTTTCGCTCACCTGCGCACCGCCCACCGTAAATCCTTTAAGACCGCTGTCCTCGATAAGCTTGGCGGCAAAATATCCCTCGGGGCGCTTGAACGTACTGCCCGCGCTCGGATATTCGAGAGGCTGCTTATCACGGCGCTTATGCATTACCTCCGCCATTTTGGCAGCTATCTCCTCCGCATTTCTCTCACAGAGCTCAAAGCATACAGAAAGAATGATCTTATCACTTCCGGAGAATACGCTGTGACGGTACGACAGCTGCATATCCTTCCGCTCCATGCGTTTTACGATGCCGTCGCTGTCAAGGTAATCGCAGTACACCACCGCGTCCTTCATCTCACCGCCGTAAGCCCCCGCATTCATATAGAGCGCACCGCCCGCAGTTCCGGGGATCCCGTACACAAACTCAAGCCCGCTTAATCCGTAGTTTTTCGCCGCGGTACAGATCTTCGTAAGCGTTGCACCGCTGTCACAGATAAGCCTGTTCCCGTCACGCGTGATGCCGGAATACTCACTGCCGATGATGATGACCACGCCCCTAAGCCCGCTGTCCGACACCAGTACATTAGATCCCTTGCCGAAGATATAGTATTTATACGAACTTTTACGGCATTCCGCCACAAGCTCCCTTATACACTCTGCGCTGTTCGGCTGAACGATAATGTCACATACGCCGCCTATGTTGAACGATGTATGACCTGCTATCTTCTCGTCAAATGATGTCTTAGCGCCGTATTTTTCAGCGATCCTTGCTATACTCCCGTAATTCAAGCTCTTCCCTCCGCATCATGATATGCTTATTTTAAAGTATATAAGTATGCGGCACCTATTATTCCTGCGTCGTTGCCGAGCTTGCAGATATCAAGCTTTGTGGAGCTGTTGGGGTCTATGCAGTAGCATTCCTTCGCAACATACTTTTTAAGCGGATCAGTAAGGTTTGAACCCTCCTTGCAGATTCCGCCGCCGATAAGCAGAAGCTCGGGCTGGAATATGTTCACCATGTTCGTAAGTCCGCAGCCGAGATAGTTTATGTACGTGTCAACGACCTCTGTTGCAGTTTTGTCCCCTGCACGGAACCCGTCAAATGCAGTCTTTCCGTCAACATTTGCTGTATCTCCGCCCGCGATGTCCCACATCTTTGTATCCTTGTCGCGCTCCATCGCCTCTTTGGTGAAGTTTATCAGAGCCGTTGCGGAGGAATATGCCTCAAAGCAGCCCTTTCTGCCGCAGGAGCACTGTCTTCCGTTATACTCTATAACGGTGTGACCTACCTCGCCGCCGCAGAAATTATATCCTGTGTATATCTTGCCGTCGATGATGATACCGCCGCCGACGCCTGTGCCGAGTGTGATGACCACAACGTTCTTATATCCCTTGCCCGCGCCGTTCACAACCTCACCGAAGGCTGCCGCGTTGGCATCGTTCTCAACATATATATGTGTCCCGAGCTTCTTTTCAAGTATCTCACCAAGCGGAAAATTCTCAAAACCGAGATTATTCGAGTGAAGCACAATTCCCGTATTCCTGTTTGCGACACCGGGAGTCCCGATGCCGATGCTGTTTACGTCCTTAATGTCTATACCGGCAGACTTGCACGCTTCTCTCACGCCTTGCGCTATGCTTTCCGCTATCTCCTCGCCGGGACGGGGCAGATTTGTCTTGATGTTCGATTTGCCGATTATATTGTAGTTTTCATCAACTACACCTACCTTAATGTTGGTTCCTCCAAGGTCAATGCCTATATTATACATATCATTTTATCCTTTCTTCTCTTTTTCTTATATATCCGAGGAAACGTTCCTCGGCAGAGTTCACAACAAGCTCCTCCGGAAATCCGGAATCTGTCAGAAGACTGTCCGCCAGATCAAACGCGCCTATATGTGTATAGAAATGCGCGTCCGAGCCTACGATAACGCCTGTCCCGTATTTTACGCAGCAGTCAAGCATACGGAGATATCTGTCCGTCTGCGTCCCCTTCCGTTCAAGGCGGCATTCGTTTATCTCGATAAGCCTGCCGCACTCTCCGCAGGCTCGTATCACTTCATCAAAGTCATAATCGAACTTTATGCTCTCGGAATGGCATATCACATCAACATACGGGTTCTTCAGCACGCCAAGATACGCCTTTGTATGCTCGGCTTTTGTCGAAGGTCTGAATGTCTGTACGTGCATCGAAACATTCACCCATTCAAGTATCCTGTAATAGACACTTTCATTTTCCGGCGATATGTCAATCGCACCAGCGCTGTCAAGGATATTTGCCTCTATCCCTCTGAACACGCGCACTCCCTCGATATAGTCCGGCAGTGTTTTCAGGTTTTCAAAATGCCATGTGTCGGGAGCGTCCTGCATCGCCACACCGTGGTCTGTCATACCGAGGTACTTTATCCCATGTTTTGCAGCCCATGCCGCGTTTTCCGTGACAGTGCTGTAAGCGTGGGTGGAAGCAACGGTGTGTGTGTGCATATCAGCTATGTATTTCAAATTTATCCCTTTCTTTGTTTCTGTTGTTTACACATCATATTTTGTAACGGTATCCGCGCCTTCCATGCTGAGACCAAGGTTATCAAGCAGATCCTGCGCGGCATTATAGCCCATTTTTTTCTGTCTGTTATTCATTGCCGCAACCTCAAGGATAACGGCAAGGTTTCTTCCGGGCTTTACCGGTATGGTCAGATACGGAACCTTGACGCCGAGTATGGACATATAGTGATTGTCCATTCCCATACGGTCATACACCTTTTCGGGGTTCCACGGCTCTATCTCGACCACCATGTCTATCTTTTCGGTCACCTTTACGGAGCCGATACCATAAAGCTGACGGACATTTATGATACCTATGCCGCGAAGCTCAAGAAAGTGTCTGATATTATCCGGCGAGCTTCCAACAAGCGTGATGTTTGATGTCTTGCGTATCTCGACAGCATCGTCCGCCACAAGTCTGTGACCGCGCTTTACAAGCTCGATCGCGGTCTCGCTCTTGCCCACTCCGCTGTCACCGAGTATCAGCATACCTTCGCCATATACTTCGATAAGAACTCCGTGACGGGTGATACGCGGTGCGAGATTAAGATTAAGGAACGCAATAAGTCTTGCCATGAACGCTGATGTGCTGTCATGGCTCCTCAGCACCGAAACCTCATATTTCTCACCCAGCGGTATAAGCTCCGGGAACGGCTCAAGTCCGCGTGCTATAACAACAGCAGGCGGTTTCTGCGCAAAGAGTTTCTCGAAGGATTCCCTGCGTTCATCCTCGCTTCGGTGCTCCATGAACGCGTATTCAGATTTACCGAGTATCTGGATACGTGAGTTGTCAAAATACTCATAAAAGCCCCCGAGCTGAAGTCCCGGTCGGTTGACATCATTGCTGCTTACACTGATTTCCTCCGGCTTTTTCGGGCAGTAAAGCATCTCTATTTCATTTTCCCGTATTATCCTGTCCAGAGAAACCGTAAATTCCTGTGGCATAAGCTAAATTTCCTTTCAGTTTTGGTACGTTTATACGACAATCGCATACAGATATATTATACTATATTTTAATGCAGATTTCAATCATTTTTTCACATTTTTACAAAATTATTTTTTACTGTTTCTTACAACTGCAAAGAAAATATCCCGATATGATACACATACCGGGATATTCAGTTATTTCTCAAACATTATCCAATCAAGGTCGAATTTGCTTCCGGGCATGAATACAAGAGACACATCGTTCAAGCCCTTTATCGGTTCAAGCGGGAAAGCCTGTTCAACATACTCATAGCTCTGTGAGAACTCGATAAGCTGCGTATGCTGGACCTTGTCATTTCCGGTGTACCTTAGCTGTATCGAATTAAGCGCGTTGGGAGTTCTTCCGCATACGGTGACCTTGACAGCACCGTCTTCACCGAAATCCAGTCCCTTATAGGTTATCATCACATTATTGCCGATATCGGTAATCTGAAGTCCTGCGACAAGGTAAGCATCGCCGTACGCTTCATCATTATCAGCCGCATAAAGCTTGTCGTACGCACGATTCACTGCCGCAAATTCAAAACCGCCGAATGTCATGTGCTTTGTGAATACAAAAGCTATGCTCTGCACCCCGCGGATACGCTCTTCAAGCTTGAACTCCTGCTGCTCAAATCCTTCCCATCGACCGTTATTTTTGAAATTCAGCGTGGAGACAAGACGTGAGTCGCTTTTGTCAGGGTCACCGAGCCACAGCTCCACAGGCGCCTCACCGAAATCGCAAAGTCCGCAGTAAAGCCGCAGTATATCGGTGCCGGAGCTTCCGAAATCTACATTTTCATAGCCTATAACGAACCGTTCGTTCCTGGTGGACACAGCGCCGCGTTCGATAAGGTTGTACGGAGCGCTGCTGTATGATGAAACGGCAGGTGACATGAAACTGTACGGGTCATGCATAAGGTTTCCGAAACCGCTGTTCATCATGTGTATCTCTGAGATTATCTGCGGAATATCGGTACCGTTACGACAGCTTGCACGGATAACATAAGCCCCGTCACCCTTGCCTGTTATTTTTGCTCCGTACTCGGTCTTTTCGATATCCGAAAGACCGATAGGTGCGCCGTTGGGGAGAATGCAGCTGAACTCGATATCGTTGTACTCTGCATTTTCCGGGAAACATTTTGCAGTGATACCTGCTGCGTCAGTATCGGGTTCAAGTATGCTGCGTGTAGCATAAAGCTCGATCTTTCTGAGAGGAACCTCGGGCACATATTCCTCGGTGACCTTCGGATAATACTCGTCGGCTATCGAGATGCCGACAGGCTCCTCGTCACATTCAAACGATGTAAATACAAGCTCTTTTCCCCACAGCCCGTCGCTCTTTATACTTACAGTGACCTCGCCCGGTTCAAGGGTCGATTGTATCATTGCGAGGAGCTTGCCGCCGAAAAGTCTGCGGTTATCGCCTTTATAGCTGTCATAATCGGTACTGTCGCCGTTATCGAGCCCCACAAGTCTTGCAGCACCCTCGACGGTCACTTTCACACGGTTTCTTGCGTTTGCGACGACTATTCCGTTGCTGTCAACAACGTTTATCTCAATGAACACAATGTCGCGTCCATCGGCGTGCATGATGTATTTGTCGGGTATCGCGTCAATACTTTCCGGGTCACCGAAAGAGCATATAACATCGGTAGCAGCTTCCTTGCCCTCCTCATCGAACGCGGTGGCGGTAATAGTTCCCTTGCGGTATCTCAGCGTCCACTCGCAGTAGTATTTGTCTCCGTGATCAAGGTCTATATGCTGTTTTCCGAAACTTCTTCCGTTGTATTTCAGCTCAATATCGGGCATATTTGAATAGGCACGTACCGCTATCTCCTCACCGATATTGAAATCCCAGTACGGCAGCAGATGAACGAACGGTTCAGACTTATCCTTGCCCCATGCCGCTTTATACATATAGTAAGAGTCTTTCGGGAAACCTGCGGTATCAACGATACCGAAGTAGGAGTTCTTGGTGCTGTACGGTGTTGGCTCACCGATATAATCAAAGCCCGTCCATACAAACTGACCTCCGACAAACGGTCTGTCACGGTCATCTATTACAGCCTGCTCACTTGCTTTTCCCCAGCCGACAACGCTGTTGCCATAGTCAGAGCACTGCATATCCTCATGGGTAAGGATAGATTCGTCCGCCGGGAAGTGGTAAATACCGCGGGAACGTACTGTTGAAGCGGTCTCGCTGCCGTAGATGAACCAGTCGGGATACGCCTCATGGTGACCGTCGTAAAGATCCTCACTGTAATTATACCCCGCAAGCTTGATATAATCTGCGACCTTCTGTGCATTCGGCCAGCGCATATAGTTTGAGCCGATAGTACACCGCGCATTGTTATACTTATCGTATTTATCCACAGCCTTCACGAGCATCTGAGCTACTTCCAGCCCCCGCTCGTCCTTATGTGTATCGAATATCTCGTTGCCGATACTCCACATGATGACGCAGGGAGCATTCCTGTCACGGGTGACCCAGCTCTCGACATCTTCCATATAATGCTCGTCAAAGAAACGCGCATAATCGAATTCCGTCTTGGGTATCTCCCACATATCAAAGCACTCGCTGTCCACCATAAGTCCCATTTCATTGCACAGGTCTATCATCTCACGTGCGGGCATATTATGTGCAGTCCTTACAGCATTCACGCCGAAACTCTTCAGAATTTTCAGCTGTCTGCGAAGAGCGCTCTTATTCATTGCCGCACCGAGAGCGCCGAGGTCATGGTGCATACATACCCCGTGCAGCTTAAGACTCCTGCCGTTGAGCAGAAATCCGTTGTCCGGGTCAAAATCAATTGTTCGGAAGCCGAATACGTTGGTCACACTGTCGCAGACGTCGCCGTTCTTCAAGACTTCACTCACCATTGTATAGGACACCGGCGCGTCAATGTCCCAGCTTTCGGGATTCACGGCATAGAATGCGGAACGTGAAAAACCGTCAGACTGACGGCTTACTGTCTCCGCGCACTTTCTCCCCTGACTGTCGAGGACGCGGTGACGGACTTCACAGTCTTCACCGCTGCTCTCCGTTTCGATTATTACTATCCATTTATTGTTTTCGTCGTATTTGCGGGCTGAGATATACACACCGTTCTCTTTAATATGGCATTTGTCCGTATGACGCAGATATACGCTGCGGTATATCCCGGCACCGGAATACCAGCGCGAATTCGGCGACTGATAGCGTACGCGCACATATATATCGTTCTCACCCTCGTGCAGCTTATCGGTGATATCAAGCGAAAAACATGAATATCCGTATTTCCTGCCTCCCGCTTCTTCCCCGTTGACATATACCGTGCTGTCCATATACACTCCGTCAAAACGCAGGATATATACGTCACTCTCCGAGAGAGTGTCAACGGTGAACTTCTTTCTATACCAGCCGTCGCCCGATTTATAAAGGTTCGCGGTATCGCCTATCAGCCAGTCATGCGGTATCTCAACATCGTGCCACTCACGTTCATCGAGAGCGTCAACGAGCGCCGAGCCCACATCTTTGAGCATAAAGCTCCAGTTATCGTTAAAAAGCCTTTCCGACATAAGAAATCCCTTTCCTTTTGTATTGATTTAGGGTACCTCTAAAAACCGCTTTGAAAAGAGAAAATGTGTCAGCCGCGTTGAAGACGAGGAAAGGCGAGGAGACTTGACAAAGTATTCGGCGGGGCTGGCGCGTTTTCTCTCAAATGGGTTTTTAGAGGTTCCCTTTAGCTTATTATGTATGTTTTTCCTTTTTCAGTTCGGAATGTTATATTCCTGCTGTCCCGGCTATCACGCCGGAACTCAACACCTGCCCCGTTCTCATCGGTAACGTGTTCAAGTTCCGTCCTGATATACGCACATTCGCCATTCAGCGACTTTACTCGTATTTCAGTCGGCTTGCAATCTTCCCACTTTGCCGAGACTTCAAATCCTCCGCGAGCGCAAAGTCCGCTGAATTCACCGCTTGACCACTTTTCCGGTATTGCAGGCAAAACGTTTATCGTGTAAGACATCACTTCGTTGTAAAGCTCATGGCTTTGCAGCAGCATTTCCGCAATACCCGCACTTCCGCCGAAATTTCCGTCTATCTGGAACGGCGGGTGGAAATCCCACAGGTTCGGGTAGGTGCAGTCGGTAAGAAGACCGCGGAGCAGCTTGTATGCACGTTCTCCGTCGCCGGTCCTTGCCCAGAGATTGAGTTTATACGCTCTCGCCCAGCCCGTGGATTCATCCCCGCGGTCGTTCATGGTAGCGACAGCCGCCTGCATCAGGTCAGGACTGTCACGGTTTATAAGACTGCCCGGATAAAGACTCATAAGGTGGGAGATATGACGGTGGTTCTTCTGTATCTTCGAGCGGTCAAAGTCCGGTTCGTCCTCCTCATACCATTCTTTAAGAAGACCTGTTTTGCTGACCGAGAAAGGTTTCAACAGTTCAAGCTGTTCTTCCGTCTTTTTGATAAGAGCATCGTCTTCCCTGTTGTAATTCTTAACAGTCAGATTCAGGAAACACTCATAAAACTCCGAAATAAGTGACTGCTCGTAGGTATTTCCTATCGTCACAGGACCATGTTCCGGGGAATATGTGGGCGAAGAAACAAACCTCTGCTGTTTTTCGTCCCATATCAGCCATTGTGTATAGAACCGTGCTGATTCCCGCATCATCGGGTAGATATGCTCCCGCATATAATCAAGATCGCCGGTGAAAGCGTAATAATCATAAATATTCAGCATCAGCCATGCTACAGCCGCCGTTGACCAGCCCCAGTAAAAATCCCAGCCTGGAGATGTCCAGCCGAAAGGATTTGACTGTGTATGCGCTATCCAGCCGTTTTCGGGGTGTTCATCGTCGGTAATGATGTTATAATACTCTTTTGCGGTTATACGTCCCGGTTCCCGCAGACTTTCAAGGAATCTCACGAGCGGCTTTGCCGTCTCCGCAAGATTAGTGTTATATGCGCCCCAGTAATTCATCTGCAAATTCACATTTATGTGATAATCGCAGCACCACGGCGGAGTATTGCTCTCATTCCACACTCCCTGTAAATTCGCTGGCAGCGAACCCTCACGGGAAGAGGATATCAGCAGATAGCGTCCGTACTGGAAATAGAGCGGTTCGAGCTGCGCAGCGGCTTCCGCTGAGCCTTGGCGGTACTCTTCAAGAAGTACGCCTGTATCATCGCAATACTTGGTTATATTGCCAAGTTTAAGCTTTACTTTGTTGTAAAGCGCTGAATAATCACTGAGATGCTCCTCAAACAAGTCTTTCCTGCCAACGCACTTTTCAAGTATCTTATTTACTGTCACAAGCGGGTCAGTACCGTTTCTGTAATCCGGAAATCTGTCGCAGTAGTCCGTAGCTGCTGTTATCAGTATATTGACTTCATCGGCATTTCTGACCACGATACATCCGTCAGAACACTCCACCGACCCACCGTCATTTGCGATATAAAATGCTGCATGATAACGAAGCCCGTTATCTGCAAGCGCGCCGTAATAATCAAGTCTGCTGCCGTCAGCTTTGACCGTACACCCTTGCTGTACCTTGTCAAGTGTCAGCTTAAAACTGATGCTGTTCTCGTCATCACACCCGAAGTGTATGCAGATGAGCCTCGCGGGATATGACGCAAAAGCACTGCGAAAATACCTTATTCCGTTGTGTCTGAAAGAATTGGTATATTCAGCCGAATCAAGACTGAGACTACGTTCATATTCCGTGACCCTGTTCTTGTCGATATCAGGGAAATCAAACACAGCATTGCAAAGGCACTGGTAAGCTCCGAACCCGTCATCTGTCTCACAGGTAAGGTCGGACAGAAGTCCGAGCGCCTTATCGTACTCACCCGCCGCAAGATGTTCCTGTACCTTCTTCACGGACTTGTACGCACCTTTGCGGTTGCCGCCCCTGTAATCGGGTCTGTTCGGTGAAGGTCCGCCTATCCACAGTGTCTTTTCATTGAGTACCACGGTCTCACGCTCAATGCCGCCGAAAAACGTGGCACCCATATATCCGTTGCCAATGGGCAGACAGGTGCTTTCCCACTTTGTCGGGTCGCCCTCTGTTCTGAACTTTATCTCATTATATATTGTATCCATTAATAACTCCGAAATTCAGTATATCAGTCGCCTGTCGTTTCGCGCAGTATAAGACTGTGAGGAAGCATATACAGCGACTTGTCCGGTTCATCTGACTTCATATTCTCAATAAGCTTTTCCACCACGAGCTTTCCCTGCATGAAACAGGGCTGGCTCACAGTAGAAAGGTGCGGTACAAAAATATGAGAATACTGTATGTCGTCAAAACCGAAAAACAACACCTCTTTGCCAATATCAATGCCTGTGGAAAGCGCGTAATTCATTGCTCCGATAGCGATCATATCCGATATGGAGAAGATAGCGTCGGGCTTATTCTCCTGCGACATCAGAGCGGCACAGCCCTTGGTGCCGGATTCGGCTTCATAACTGCCGTAGTAAACAAGACTTTCGTCGTATTTAATTCCATGTTCTTCAAGCGCCTGGCGATAGCCTATCTCGCGGTCGATAGAGGACTGGCTGCGCTGTTTGGTGGTGATCAGTCCTATACGCTTTCTGCCCTTGTTTATAAGATAGTTCACTGCGTCCCGGCCTGCTTTTATATTATCAATGGTAACGGTAAGGACGTTGCAGTTCTCAAGGCGTTCGAGACACATTGCTATATTATGGTTTTCGGCAAGCTCGGATATGGTAGCCGCATCAAGCTTAGGTCCCAGCAGTACCGCACCGTCAACGGAACGTGAAAATAACATTCCGAGAAGATGCATCTCATGCTCCGGGTCATCGCGGGTAGTGGCAATAAGCACATCATACCCTTTTGTGAAAGCAGCCTCTTCCATTCCGCGCAGTACCTCGGAATAAAAGCTCTGCTCGGTAGATGCGATAATAGCAAGTATTCTGCGTGTTTCGCTCTTTCGCAGGTCGCGTCCGAGATAATTGGGACTGTATCCGAGGTTTTTGACTGCTTCATTCACCGCCTGGACAGCTTCATCCGAAACATTGCTCTTTTTGTTAAGAACACGGGAAACAGTTGCTACGGAAACGTTTGCTTCCCTTGCAACATCTTTTATTGTTACGCTCAATTCCCTTACCTCATTGAAATTACATTTTAACGATCCGATTTGTCTAAATCAGTATAACAAGGCATTATTATACTTATAAATTATAACACATATACCCTGTTGTTATCAATATGCACAATTAACAAATTTACAGACCCATTTTTTTACAATAAATGTTACAACAAAAGTCCTATTTATCGTATTTACGGAATAAGGATAATTTGCACAAAAAAAGACAATAAAAATTGTGCAATCAGTTAATTTACAAATCTTGTTTTTTAACTTAAAATATGTATATGTTATTGTTGTCCGAAGGGAGAGTCTGCTATGATAAAAAAATCCGTGACCATGAGTGATATAGCAAAAGAAATAGGTGTCAGCACTGTTACCGTGTCAAAGGCTCTCGGAGACAAGGACGGAGTCGGCAGTGAGCTTCGCGAGAGAATAAAGAAAAAAGCCGAGGAAATGGGGTATCAGTTCAGCGGCAGCTCTAAAGCCGCCAAAGAATTGCTGAATTACAGTATCAGTGTTATTGTCGCAAAGCATTTCATTTCCGACGCAAGCGCTTTTTACTGGGTAGTTTACAGATATATCGTCGAACTGCTCCAGAAACAGAGCTACTATGGTATCCTCGATGTAGTCTCAGATGATGACGAAACTACCTGTGAAATGCCGAAATCCGTTTCGGAGCGCAAGGTGGACGGCGTTATCGTGCTCGGACAGTTCTCCAACAGCTATGTCAACGCTCTGATGTCTCTCGGCGTTCCCACCGTATTTCTCGATTTTTACAGCTCACGAAACGACATCGACACGGTAATTGCAGACAATTTCTTCGGTTCATACCTTATCACCAATCATCTTATCTCTATGGGACACAGGCGTATAGGTTTCATAGGCTCTATCGGCTCCACTTCAAGTATTCAGGACAGATACCTCGGCTATTACAAGGCTCATATAGAGAACCGTATCCGCATAACACAGGGCTGGGTCATCGAAGACCGCCGTTCGGACGGGACAGGATTTTCCGAGTTTGCACTTCCGTCTGAGCTTCCCACAGCGTTCGTCTGCAACTGCGATGAAGCTGCGTATATACTTATAAATCAGCTGCGCTCAAAGGGACTTCGTATCCCCGATGACATTTCGGTGGTAGGATATGACAATCATATCTATTCCACAATATCAAATCCGCGTATCACAACTATCGATGTCAACAGCTACGAAATGTCGAGCCGTGCCGTGGATATGATAATCGGCAAGATACAGGACAAGAACTATCGCTGCGGGCGCGTTCTCGTCACAGGCAATCTTATTGAAAGGGACAGCGTTAAAAGACTAAAATGATAAAAATAACAGATACACACGCTCATTACGATGATGAAGCTTTCGATGCCGACAGATACGAGCTGCTTGACCGGCTTTTCGCGGAAAGCTGCGAAAAGATAGTGAGCCTCGGCTGTGATATTGAAAAAAGCAGATTCGAGATCGCTCTTGCTGAAAAATACGAAAACCTTTACGCCGCAGTAGGTGTTCACCCCGAAAACTGCAATGATGTGAACGGCGATTACCTTGCAGAACTGAAACAGCTTGCCGCGCATCCGAAAGTCTGCGCGATAGGCGAGATCGGACTCGACTACCACTGGGAAGGTTTCGACCGCGAACGTCAGATACGCTTCTTCCGCGAACAGCTCGAACTCGCTGCGGAGCTTGACCTTCCGGTATGTATCCATTCACGCGACTGCACGGGGGATATGATGAATATACTGCGCGAATACAAGCCGAACGGCGTGATGCACTGCTTTTCCGGCAGCGTGGAGACAGCGGAAGAGATACTTTCATTCGGAATGATGATAAGCTTTACCGGAATGCTCACATTCAAAAATTCCAAAAAAGCAGTCGAAGCCTGCCGCATAATACCGATAGAACGGATAATGCTTGAAACCGATTGCCCGTATATGTCTCCGATACCTCACCGCGGCGAACGCAACGACAGCGGCAATCTTATATTCACAGCACAAAAGCTTGCGGAGATCAAAGGAATGACACCGGAAGAGACTGTGAAGATATGCAACGCTAACGCTGAACGCTTTTTCCGGTTCAACAGAGCTTAATCGAAAGGATAATACATGGAAACAGACGACCATAAACGAAAGCTTAAACCCGCGGAAATACTGCTTTTCCCGCTGATACTGATAAACAAAGGGCTTACGCTGCTGCTGAAGAAAGCTATCGGCGACAGCTACGGAAGTCTTGTCACCGAGGACGACATCATGTCAATGGTGGAGTCCGGCACCGAGAGCGGCGCTATCGAAGATAACTCCGCCGAGCTTATAAGCAACGTGTTTGAATACGACGACCTAAGCGTCGGAGATGTAATGACCCACCGCGTTAATATAACCGCCATAGAAGTGGGCTCGTCACTTGACGACATTATATACCTTGCGCTTGACGAGGGATTTTCAAGAATACCCGTTTATGAAAAAAGCATAGACAAGATCGTCGGGGTGATAATCGTCAAAGACCTGCTGTGTCTTATAGGAGATGATCACCTTGAAGAATTTGAACTCAGCAAATTCATACGTGAGACGGTCTATGTACCGGAAAGCTGCACCTGCAGCGATGCTTTCAAAACCATGACAGGCGCAAAGACAGGTATGGCAGTCGTTGTTGACGAGTACGGCGGCACCGCCGGAATTGTCACACTTGAAGACATAATCGAATCGGTCATGGGAAATATACAGGACGAATATGACACGGAAAGTGCAGAGATACGCAAGATAGGCACGGATAAATACGAGATAAGCGGAGAAGCCGACCCTGACGAGGTGCTCGACCTGTTCGGATATTCTCTGCCGGACGACCACGATTTCGATACAATTTCCGGTTTTGTGATAAGCCTTCTCGAATATGTGCCCGAGGATCTCCCGGAAGACTCGGACAAGAAACCCCATGTTGATTACAAGGGCATACGGTTCGTTATCCTCTCGGTCACGGATAATTGTATCGACAGACTTATAGCTTTCAGAACCGAAACATAAAAATATCCCCGACAGATCCTGTCGGGGATATCTTATTTATATCTGTACAGCGAGATCTTTTCAAATCCGTCAAGCAGCTCGTCTGAAAGCGAGAACGCCTTTGCGACACCACGCGCCACACATTCAAGCGGCTCCTCGGCAACGTAGCATTTCACCCGGGTCTCCTGCGCGATAGCTTCGGGAAGCCCGCCAAGCAGCGCTCCGCCGCCGGTAAGGATTATCCCGTTCTGATGTATATCACCGATAAGCTCCGGCGGTGTCACTTCGAGCACCGCCTTTATCTCGTCGATTATCTCGATGACATACTCCGCAACTGCCTCCGCCGCGTCAAGATCGGTTATCTCCATAGTCACGGGAAGACCTTTAAGAAGATGCCGACCTTTGATCTTCATGGTTTTGTGCCCCGTGGGATTATACACATTTGCTATTGTTTTCTTTACCGTCTCTGCAGTCTTTTCTCCTATAAGCAGCTTATACTTCTGCGTCACGTAGCGTATTATCGCTTCGTCGATCTTGTTGCCCGCGACCTTGACAGACTCGGACTTTACTATGCCATTGAAAGACACCACCGCTACATCGGAGGTTCCTCCTCCGATATCCACTACCATGTAACCGTTCGGCTGTGAAATGTCTATCCCTGCCCCAAGAAGTGCCGCTATCGGTTCCTCTATGATATACACCTTTCGCGCTCCCGCGGAAAGCGCTGCTTCAACGACAGCGCGCGATTCCACATCCGTTACCGACGACGGCACACAGATTATGATGCGCGGTTTTAACAGCATACTGCCGCTGACCTTGCGGATAAACTCCGATATCATAGCTTCAGCCATGACATTATCGGATATCACTCCGTCAGCGAGCGGCTTTACCGCCACAATGTATTCCGGAGTTCTTCCTATCATGCGGTACGCCTCCTCGCCTACCGCAAGCACTTGTTTTTTCTTCTTGTCATAAGCCACAACACTCGGCTCATTTATAACAATGCCCTTACCTCCGAGCGTTATTATCGTATTCGCGGTACCAAGGTCGATACCTATATCAATGGAACCCATCAGAACCTCCGAACTCTTATGTCAGCGCACTTATAAGAGCTTCTCTTTCATTCTCACACTTACCGTCTATAACAAGCTCAAGCAGCTGCTGCAGTTTCTCGCCTATCTCAGCACCCGAATATCCGAGTCCTTTCATATCATTGCCGTTCACGGCAAGCTGCTTCAAAGAGAAACATTCCTGCTTTGCGATTATCTGTCTTGCGGTCTCCGCAGCAGCGCGGTATGTCTTTATCCTCTCCCTGCATTCGGGAGCTTTCCCCATATCATCGGCAATATGCACCTTTATCATGTCGAAAAACATATCCTCGCCGTATTTATTCAGAAAGCGCTTTATAAGCGGCTCCCTGTTCTCTATCGGGATATCATGGGTCAATATCAGCTCTCTTACACAGTCTGATACAGCATTGCTGTATTTCAGCCGTTTTATGAAGCTCTCCGCAATAGCTGCGCTCCCCTTCGGGTGTCCTTTAAAATGACCGATGCCGTCCTCCCCCATGGTAAAATACATAGGCTTTCCGATGTCGTGCAGCAGCATGGTGAGCCGCAGATGAAGCTTAGGCTCGATTGCCGAGACAGTCGCGAGCGTATGCTCAAGTATATCGCGGTCGTGATACCTGTTATGCTGCTCAAAGCCCTTGCACCGCGCAAGCTCCGGAAGAAACACTGATACTACATCATAGTATTCTCTCAGCACATTTTCACAGTTTCCGCAGATGAGCCGGTTGAACTCCGCCGCGATACGTTCTCCGGCGATGTTTTCCAGCAGGTACCTGTTGCGGTGTATGGCTTCCGCAGTACTGCTCTCTATTTTCAACCCGTAGCATGACGCAAATCTGAGAGCGCGGAGTATCCTAAGTCCGTCCTCAGCAAATCTCTCGTCCGGGTCGCCTATGGCGCGGATAACCCCGTCCTGCAGATCTTTTCTGCCGCCGAATATGTCGATGATCCCCGCCTTTGAATTATACGCCATGGCATTGACGGTAAAATCGCGTCTTTTGAGATCCTCCGCCAGCTTCGTGGTAAAGGAAACATTATCCGGGCGACGATTGTCGGAATAGTTACCGTCAACGCGATAAGTAGTCACTTCGATCGGCATTCCCTGTGAAATAACTGTTATGGTGCCGTATTTTATTCCCGTCTCGATCATTCTGAAACCGTCAAGAGCCTGCTTTATCTCATCGGGTCTCGCGGCAGTGGTGATGTCATAGTCCTTAGGCTCAAGTCCGAGCATAAAATTTCGTACACAGCCGCCGACCGCATAGGCTTCATATCCGTGATCGCTGAGCTTGTCTATGACAGCTTCAACACTGTCCGGCAAGGTAAATCTGTTATTCATTGCACATCTCTTTGATTATAGTATTTGCTTTCTCGTATATAAGCTCGGGCTTTTCACCCACATAGAATTCCCCGCACTCATACAGCAGCTTTCCGTTTACCATTGTGCGCTTGACATTCTGCTTGCTGCCCGCGTAAACAATGTTCTTTGAAATGTTATTAAGCGGCTGCATATTCGGCTGACACAGATCGATCTCTATTATATCAGCTTTCTTGCCGACTGCAAGAACGTCACAATCATAAAGTCTCATAGCGTGCGCACCGTTCACACAAGCCATTCGCAGAACATCTGCGGCATCGCAGGCTTCCGCGTCGTATTCCCTCACCTTCTGCAGTCCTGTAACAAGGAACATCTCACGGAACATATCAAGACAGTTGTTGCTCGCAGGACCGTCTGTACCTATCGCTACCGGTATGCCTTCCTTCAGGAATCTGCATATCGGCGCAATGCCGCTCGCGAGCTTTAAATTCGACGCGGGATTCGTGACAGCGAACAGCTTCTTAGCCTTGAAAATCTCAAAATCATTTTCGCTCATCCAGACGCAGTGATACCCGCCGCCGCCGTAATTGTACATTCCGATGCTGTCAAGGTACTCTGTGGGGGTCATGCCATACCGCCCGATACATTCATCGACTTCCTTTTTGGTCTCGGAACTGTGGACGAAAACAGGCAGCTTTCGTCTGTTGGCAAGCTCGGAGAGCTGTTTCATCAGCTCCGCGCTTGTGGTGTATTCGGCATGGAAACCGAGATGATATGAAATAAGCGGATCGACAGAGCTGAATTTGTCATAGTCTGTCTCCATTTGCTCCACGCTTCCGCCGAAGTTGTTCATTGAGTCGCAGAGGACAGTACGAAACCCGCTGTCAATGCTTGCGTTCGCGATAGCATCTGTCTTCATATACATATCAAAATTGGCGGTAATGCCGCTTGTGAGATATTCAAGTATCCCAAGTCTCGACAGCCAGTAAACACGGTCGGGAGTTAATTTGGCTTCCATGGGGAAAACTCTGTTGTAAAGCCATTCCTGCAGCGGAAGATCGTCCGCGAAAGAACGAAGGAAAGTCATCGCCGTATGAGTATGCGCATTCTTGAAGCCCGGCATAAGCACATTTCCCTTACAGTCTATCTCGTTATCAAATCCTGTTTCGCCGCTGCCGCTGCCTATATATGATATCGTGCTTCCGTCAACGTGCAGCTCTCCCTCGGTTATATCAGTATTTCCGTCCATTGTCAGCAGTCTTGCGTTGTAAAATCTCGTTTTCATACAGTTAATCCTTTTCTATGATATATTCTTTGTTCATGCTTTCATTCCGGAAAGCACATTTAATCACTCCACCGGTCTTTTTCAGCGAGGCATATCCTCCCGGGTCTTCATCAATAAATGCTTCCGCGCTGTTCATTTTCGCTCTCGTCAGGAATGATATGAACAGATGTTCACCCGTCATCACAGAAACCGCGTATGCCTTATTCTCCAGAATATCCCTGATGTCCCACAGCAACCGCTCATATTCATCGTCTGTCTTACAGTAATTATCATGCCACCTGTCGAATTCAAGCGTCATATCCTCACGTACACGCAGATACAAAGCACTGACACCTTTTCCCGTGAACTCGATGTCAAGCCCGTTATCACTCTCGTCCACTTTTATTTCATACCCGGAAAATTCCCGAAGTATGTCTTTTTTCAATATAACATTCTCAAAAAGCATCATTTATCTCCTGCTGCACATATTTTCAGACTTTCTGTATATGGAGCTCTGCAAATGCCCTTTTCTGTTATTATAGCAGTAATAAGTTCCGCGTCGGTGACATCGAACGCCGGATTATAGCATTTCACCTCTGACGGTGCCACAGGCTCTGAGAAAAACTTGGTCTTTATCTCATCAGGGCTCCGCTCCTCTATCTTAATATCCGCTCCGGTCTTACAGCCAAAGTCTATCGTCGATGAAGGACAGAATACATAGAACGGTACGCCGTAATACTTTGCCAGCACCGCAACGCCGCTTGTGCCTATCTTATTCGCGGTATCACCGTTTGCCGCAACTCTGTCACAGCCTACAAAGCAGGCGTTTATCCTGCCCTGCTTCATCACAATGCTTGCCATATTATCACAGATAAGCGTAACATCTATACCCGCTTTGTTCAGCTCATAGGCTGTGAGCCGCGCCCCCTGAAGCAGCGGACGGGTCTCATCGGTGTAAGCGTGGAAGGTATATCCGCGTTCTTTTCCCAAAAGAAGCGTTCCGAGCCCTGTGCCGTAAAGCGATGTTGCGAGAGGACCCGCGTTACAGTGCGTAAGTATTCCGTCGCCGTCCTTTACCAGCGTAAGTCCATACTCCGAAATAGCCCTGCACATCTCGATGTCTTCATTCTGTATCGCGATACACTCACTGCGCATTTCCGATAACATAGCGTCAACGCCGTATCCGCGTTTTCTGAGTGCCGCTTTCTCCACGCGTTCAAGCGCGTGGCGGAGGTTTACCGCCGTCGGCCGTGAGGAATTGATATAATCCGATGTTTTCGTAAGACGGTTCATAAATTCTGTTTCATCACATTCCACGAAACTGTTTGCGCATACATACAATCCCATACCCGCACAGATGCCTATTGCCGGAGCACCTCTGACTTTAAGCTCGAAAATAGCTTCATATAGCTCCTCCGGCGTTGTTAAGGCAAGATATTCGGTGTGACCGGGAAGCTTTGTCTGGTCTATTATTACGACACTTCTGCCGTCATCGGACAATACTACATTTTCCGGTCTCAAGCCTTATCTCCCTCCAGAGCATTGTGTATATTCACTATCGAGCCGCGGATGAGCTTCTTGAACAGCGGAGCCGCCTTGTCAGACGCTTCGATGACCTCCTTGTGTGTAAGCGGGTTCTCGGTAAGCCCGCAGCCGAGATTGCATACGCAGGATATGCCGACAATCTTCATTCCCGCGTGGTTTGCAGCTATCGTTTCGCAGGCTGTGCTCATGCCTATTGTGTCCGCTCCGAGCATACGACACATTTTTACCTCGGACGGAGACTCGAAATTCGGACCGGTAAGCTGGATATACACTCCCTGCTGAAGCTTTATATCAAGGTCGGCAGCAGTCTTTATCACTATCTCACGGAGATCCTTGTCATATATCTCATGCATATCAGGAAATCTTGTACCGAGTTCCTCAAAATTCTCACCTATAAGCGGACTTGGTACGAAATTTGCGATCTGATCGGTTATAAGCATAAAATCTCCCGCGGAAAAGTTCGCATTGCACGCTCCGCTCGCATTCGTGACGAACAGCACCTTTGCTCCCATAAGCTTCATCAGCCTTGTGGGAAGAACAACGTCCTGCATGGGATAGCCCTCGTAATAATGTACTCTTCCCTGCATTATCACTACGGGAACACTGTCCATATATCCGAAAACAAATCTTCCCTTATGACCTGGAACGGTGGACTGAGGAAAACCCTCGATATCCTTATAGTCAAGTACTGCTTTCACATCTATCTCATCTGCAAGAGCTCCTAGACCGGAGCCAAGGATCAGCGCGATCTCAGGCTTAAAATCAATACGCTGCTTAAAGCTTTCATAGCACTTCTGAAGTTTTTCACGTGGTGTCATGGTGTTATCCTTTCTGTCGCATAGGTTTTGAAATACACAAATACGTGCTTTAATATTATAGCACATTTACCGCAGTTTTTCAATATTTTTCCATAAAAAAACTCCGGCGCGCATAACTACAGGACGTAGTAAAGAAGGTTCCCAAAGGCGCGCACGACGCGCGCATGAAAGGAACCTTCGAAACTACAGGACGTAGTGAAGAAGGTTCCCAAAGGCGCGCACGACGCGCGCATGAAAGGAACCTTCGAAACTACAGGACGTAGTAAAGAAGGTTCCCAAAGGCGCGCACGACGCGCGCATGAAAGGAACCTTCGAAATGCCGGAGTCTGTATTCATCTTATCACCGCTTCTTCCGGAGTCTTCGCATATCTCGCCTTAAGCATCTTCTTATTCTCGTACATTCTTTCATCGGCTATCTTATGTATTTCCTTGAGTGTGGCATTGGTCGTCTTATCGTTCTGATAATACCCGATGCCGAATGCTATACGAAGCTCGAAAGGCTTGTTCTCGTTGTTGTTGAACTTATCTATAAGCTTGTTGAATTTATATATCGCTTCCTCGCAGGCTATCGGTGCATGGTCATCAACTATCAAAGCTACAAACTCGTCGCCTCCGGTACGATAACAGTTTCCTATGGTGCCGAAGGAATTGTTGATGATATCCGCCGCGCTCTTTATCAGCAGGTCGCCGGCTTCGTGCCCCTTGCTGTCATTTATGACTTTAAGATTGTTGACATCGAACTGAACAATGCCGATATAGCGGCAGGTAAGCTTCTTAGCCTCAAGATCGTCAAACTCCGCCTTGAACGCCGCCACATTGCCGATGCCCGTATTAGCGTCGGTAAATGCTATCTTTCCTATTCTTCCCGCCTGAACGCCGAGCTTTATTATTTCAAGTATCTCGTTGAACCATG
Organism: Ruminiclostridium sp.; assembly: GCA_017635675.1. Classification (GTDB taxonomy): domain Bacteria; phylum Bacillota; class Clostridia; order Oscillospirales; family Ruminococcaceae; genus Ruminiclostridium_E. The sequence continues at coordinate 24,099 of JAGBLA010000117.1, read as the reverse complement.
AAAGGATCGTAACAGCAGACATTACAAACAAACCGAGTCGGCTAAAGAACATATCGTCATTTCCAACCGGCATACTGATAAAGCCGATAATATCAATAATACAGCAGCCTATAAAGATATAGACCGATATGTAATCACGCATTGATCTCAATGAACGCGCTCCGCGTGTCTTGAGCATGAATACGAAGAGCTCCTCAAAAATGACAAGTCCGCAGAAAGCCACAAAGAGAAGATAATACGTTCCCACATCTATGAACGATATGATGCCGGCATTGTTCATGATCAGCATTACCGGGAACATTATGAAGGAAATTATCTCAATAATCTTTACAGGATATGTATGCTCGGTCACAAAGAACTTATCTATGAACGCAAGGAACGCAGGGAACGCCGCGCAAAGGAATATGCGCTGGCTGGTCTCGGTATGGATATAATTATCCGAAACGATATGCGCCCACGATGTATCGAAAATTGAACCGAGCGCCACTGCCACCAAGAAGATACCGTAATAAACACTGCTGAGATAGCTTTCAACTTTTTTTCCCGTGGAAACACCGATCACGATAAGTCCTATGCCGACCACAATAAATATCACAGCGGCAATGATCGGGATAATGTTCTCACCGAGAAGCTTGCGGATTATCGCTTTTTCCGAGCCGCTTATCATACTGCCGATACCGGACTGCGCCGAATAACGTGTTTTGTAGATCTCAAGCTTTAAATAATCATAATTTCCCTCGGTAGGCAGACAGACAAACACGTAGTTATCAAATCCGTCAAGACCTTCAAGTGAACCGCCTGTCCCGGTAATATGGATAGGCGTATCGTCCATATATATATTGACGACAAGGTTTCGGGAATGAAGATAAAGCATTTCCTCATCCTTGATATCCGACGCTTTCTTATATACGTAAAGCGGTTCGGTATCGGAATAGTTCTTACTCGATTCAAGAATGCCGCCGATAGACAGCACTATACCATTCTCGTCTTTCCAGCCGAGAGACATATCGGTCGTTTTGTAGGAATCGGGATCTATCCTGCTGCCGACAGAGAACAATGTGATGAATGAAGCGCTGACAGCAAAAACAGAAAGCGCTATCAAACATATTATGACAACCAAATCAAACTTATCGGTTTTTTCGGTGTCCTTCTTCACTGTTCTCCCCCCTTGACAGAATAATCACAGTTATATTTTACCATAAGTAAACAAATATTGCAAGATATTTTTATTATTTTTCGTACAAAACTTGATAAAAAAATGAAAACTGTGTTTCATAGCAGTCCGATCAATACTCCGGTAATACGTCAGCTATTCTTAACGATGTCAAGTATCTGACGAGGCTCACGACAGATATGCACGGCACCGTTCTCACGCAGCTCATCCTCGTTTCGGAACCCCCACAGAACTCCGACGCTTGCGATCCCGGCATTTCGCGCAGTCTGCATATCCACTCCGCTGTCCCCTACATAAAGAACGTTGTCCTTTTCCGCTCCGAAGTCAGCAAGAGCCGCATTCACCCAATACGGGTCGGGCTTGTGCGGAGTACCCGGTATGCTCCCATATACCGCTGTGACCATATCTCCGAAATACTTCCTTATAAGCACCTGCGCAAATTCATTATCCTTGTTTGTTATGACCGCAGTTTTCACCCCGAGCTCACGCAGTGAACCGAGAAGCTCAGGTATCCCTTCATACGGTCGTGTCATATCCTCGCTGTGCTGTGAATAATACTCCGAGAAAAGCTTATGTGTCTTTTCATACAGCTCGCCCACCCTGTCCGGGGGCAGTATTCTCTCTATCAGCTTCGGTATGCCGTTCCCGACAAAATATTTATAACGTTCGGTATCGTAAACAGGAAGTCCCTGCTCGCTCAGCGCGTAATTTCCCGCAGCGGCAAGATCGTCGATAGTATTGAGTACTGTCCCGTCAAGGTCAAAAAAAACATATCTGTACATAGTTCCTCCGAAAGCGCCATGCTTGACAAGCAGAGCGCGATATTATATAATTGTCACATCAGGAGTGTGATAATAAAATGGCAGTTCTTATTTGTCCCGTATGTAAAAAAACGCTCTTAAAGAGCGATATCAGTATGAAATGTGAAAACGGTCACTGTTTTGATATATCCCGCAAAGGAACAGTCAATCTTCTTCTGTCAGGAAAAGCTCGCCACGGTGACGATAAGCGCATGGTAGATGCAAGAAAGAGCTTTCTCGACAAGGGGTATTATTCTCCCCTGCGGGATAGGCTAACCGCGCTTGCGGTGAAATACGCGGAGAATGGCTGCACCATACTCGACTGCGGCTGCGGAGAGTGTTATTATACCGCCGACATAAGCGCCGCGCTTCCCGGCTGTGAGATCATAGGCATAGACGTATCAAAGGAAGCTGTGAACCGCGGAGCTTCACGTCATGCGGGGATATGTCTCGCAGTTGCGAGCGTTTTCGACATACCGCTCGCCGACCACAGCTGTGACATCGTCTTTGCGCTGTTTTCACCGTTTTCGGGCAGTGAATACCTGCGGGTGTTGAGACCCGGCGGCATATATATCACCGCGTTCCCGCTGGAGAACCATCTGTTCGAGCTGAAACAGGCGGTATATGACAAACCGTACAGGAATACGGTATCTCCGTTAGAGGTAGAAGGTTTCACTCTTATTGAGAACTCCGAGTGCCGCTTCAAGGCAGAGCTCACATCAAACGCGGATATATCGGCACTGTTTGAAATGACACCGTACTGCTATAAGACCTCTGCGGCTGACCGTGCCAAGCTCGACAGGCTCGAAAAACTCACGGTAAGCGCAGAATTCGGTATCGCGGTGTATCGCAGCATTACTTCCTTATGATCGAAATATCAAGATCAACATCGCCTTCTATGCCGTCAACACGACCGAAACCGTACTGCCACATATCGAAATCATAGTAATATGTAAGATCCGTGTTGTAAAGCGCAAGCCATACGGGATAATCGGTAAGACGGCGCATATCGTACTTGATATATGCCATTTTCTTGTTTGTGTATATCATTGCCTCGTACCCGGCATCGCGGATAGCCTCACAGAAAGCAACAGCGCTGAGCGTAAGCGTACCCGGCATTATATCCTCCGTCCGCGGAGTTGTTTCGGCAGTCGAAGCATCTACCGGTTCCCAGTCGAACACCACAGGGTATTCAAGCTTTCTGCCGTCAAGCTGATCAAGAACGAATTTGGCTTCCTCCGCCGCTTCATCGGCATTGAGCGCCTGGGAATAGAAATAAACTCCAAGGTCTATGCCGGCTTTATGCGCGTTTTCATAGTTCTCAAAGAATCTGTCGTCAAGCTTTATGTTTCCCTCCTCACCATATCCTCGCACGCCTATGCGAAGTATCGCGAATTCCACTCCGTCCGACCGCACCGCGTCCCAGTCTATTGCTCCCTGGTGTGATGAAACATCTATCCCGAAATACGATGACACTTCCCCGTCCACAACATACTGCATACGGTAATCGTCATCGACCTTAAAGTTCTCTTTTTTGTAGGAATGCGGCTTTACCCCGGACAATACCGGCACCCAGGAATACCCCACGTAAGAATCATAAAGCAGCAGCTTTCCACGCTCAATATCGATCTCACTCGCGGAAACGGGAACTCCCGGCTCGTTCATTTCTTCCTCATCGATAAGGCTCACCGCGTCTATGTATTCGCCGTCGGCTTCTCCGGAAACAGATGTCTTGCTGACATCTTCAAGTTCAGATATACGCGCACGGTCAAGACTTAGTTCCTGCTCAAGCTTTCTTATATACGCATAGCCCGAGAATGTTCCTGCTGCCACCGCGCACAGCGTTATCATGGAGATCACCGTATTTATCGTGTAGATACGGTTCACCTTGACCTGAGAAGTACCGGCTCTTTCTTCATCTGCTACCGCAGCACGTTTCCGTACAGAAGGAGGCATTTCCCTCTGAGAATCCTGTCCGGCAGTATTCATCTGTACTGACCCCGGAATAGCTTTTTCCGACTTCTCCGAAGGCGAAACGGCAGATACGGCGTTTACCTCCGATACACCCGCATAATGCCTCACAGACCCGCTGTAATCGCGGTACAGGTCTTTGTCCTCGACAGGTTCGTCGTCCTCGGCATCATATACATAGATATCATCGGTCTCAGCAGCGTCTTCCTGCGCATCCGACTCCCCGATCAGCTCTTCCGGCTCGCCGCCTGTAATATCCATCTTTTCTTCAGACATCTTTATCCCTCCGCAAGACATTACGATAACTCAGCACATACAAAGCTCACGCGGCTGTGACAAGCATAGGCTGGAGCAGCAGATATACGAAATATCCCGCATAGCACACAAGCATTATGACGCCGCCGATCTTTCCGAGCTTTTTGTCCTTGATAAGGCATACCCAAAGCAGAACAGCGGTTAAAACAGCCACTATCGCGTCTATTATGAAAACAGGCTGGAAACCTATCGGGTTGGGTGATACAGCGCCCGCGACACCAAGTACGAACAGTATGTTGAATATGTTGCTTCCGATTATATTTCCGATAGCAATATCGACCGCGTTCTTCCTCGCTGCGGTGACGCTCGTCACAAGCTCGGGCAGAGATGTGCCGAACGCCACGATCGTAAGTCCGATAAGGCGCGAATCAACACCGATAGCCTCGGCTATCTTTGTAGCTCCCGTGACCGTGAAGTCACTGCCGAAAACTATCATCACAAGTCCCAGCAGGATAAACAGTATCATCTTCGGTACGGTATCCTTTTCGGTAAGCGGTTCTATCTCTTCCGAAGCGCTTTCGCCCTTTTTGGACAATACGATAAGATACCCGAAGAACACGGCAAAAAGCAAAAGCAGTATCACAGCGTCAAGCTTGCTTATCCCGCCGTCAAGCCCCTCTATCAGCAGCACAACGGTTATCACCACCACGAATGGTATTTCATAAATGAACGTAGTCCTTTTCACCGGCAGCAACGCAAAAAGCGAAGATATACCGAGTATGACAAGTATGTTCATGATGTTGCTTCCGATAACGTTGCCGACAGCAATACCTGCATTGTCCTGACAGGCTGATGTAATGCTTATCGCAGCCTCGGGCGCGCTGGTGCCGAACGCGACTATCGTAAGTCCGATGACTATAAGCGGCACTTTGAGCTTTACAGCGACCTTTGACGCACCGTCAACGAACATATCCGCGCCTTTGATAAGCATAACAAAGCCCGCGACGAGGAATACTACCGACAGAAGTATCACTATCACGGCATTTCCGCCCACAGCGTCGCTGACCAGATTCATAAGTATGTTTGAAATCTCCATTTTGTCCCCTTCTTTAAGTCACATAAAATATACATCTTTTATTATACATTCTTGGTTCCGTTTTGTCAACAAGACCGTGTGTTATTTTAATTTGTAAATATTGAGAAAAACGACTTGAAATATGACGATATTTGTGTTATAATATTGTTTTAAAGGTTATTTTGCAGCAGGAGGTGCAGATTTGAGCAGATTTGGCAAGATTCTTTCCAGCAGATTATTTGTTGTAAGTGTTCTTATTTTCATACAGATATCCGTTATCGTGCTGCCAATGGTTTTCCTTTCGGCTTTTTATGTACCGCTTTTTCTGCTTTTCGAGGCGACAAGTTTCTTTATCGCGATAACGATACTCAACCGAAACAATAACCCCGACTTCAAGATCGCATGGCTTATACCCGTACTATGCTTTCCTGTGGGCGGCGCTCTGTTATACATCATGTTCGGACGCACTCATCTGAACAAAAAGAACACAAAGAAACTGCGCAACGCGGTGGAAAGCTTTAAGGGCATCATCACCCCGAATTATGAGCTTCTCGATACTCTCGGAGAGACAAACGCTCATATAAAGCGCGAAGCGAATTATATCATCAGCAACTCACGAAGCAATGTATATGCTTTCACAGAGACCGAATTTCTGAATCCGGGAGCGCTTTTCTTTGAAGAGCTTATCGTGGAGCTCAAAAAGTCGGAAACCTACATCTTCCTCGAATACTTCATCATCGGTGAGGGAGAGATGTGGCAGAGGATATTTGAGATACTGTGCGAGAAAGCATCCGCCGGAGTTGAGGTAAGGCTTATATATGATGATATCGGTACCATAAACCTTCTGCCTGTGGATTTCCCCGAGAAAATGAAAGAAAAAGGGATAAACGCGGTAGTATTCAATCCCTACAAGCCCTCGCTCGACCGTTTCATGAACTACCGTGACCACAGAAAATTCGCTATCATAGACGGAAAAGTCGCGTTCACCGGCGGCATAAACATAGCCGACGAATACATCAACCGCAAGGAGCGTTTCGGATTCTGGGAAGATTCCTGCGTAAAGCTCAACGGCGACGCTGTGCAGAAAGTCGTAGTGCTTTATCTTGAAATGTGGTATTTCGTCACCGGCGAAAAGCAGGATACTCAGAAATATGTGATAACTCATCAGCGAAAGAATGACGGATTTGTAATCCCTTTCTCCGATGAACCGCTGATACGCGGTCTTGTACATGAAAACGCATATATCAACGTCATTGACGACGCAAAGAAATATGTGTATATCTGCACGCCTTATCTGATACTCGATGACGTTATGGAAAACGCACTGATACGCGCCGCAAAGAGCGGTGTCGATGTCAAGATAATCACTCCGCATATCCCCGACAAAAAGCTGATATTCGAGATGACCCGCGCAAACTATGAACGTCTTATAGACAGCGGAGTCGGGATATATGAATTCGTACCCGGGTTTATCCACACAAAAATGATAATCAGCGACGACACCACAGCTATCGTCGGCACCTGCAACTTTGATTACAGAAGCTTTTATCTGCACTTCGAGAACGGGGTGTGGATGTATAAAAGCAAGGCTGTCGCACAGGCTGTACAGTCTTTTCTCAATTCGCTGTCGTCCTCTGTGAAAATAACAGCGGAATTCTGCAGCGACCTGACTTTCGGAAGAAGGCTTATCCGCTCACTGCTGAAGGTATTGTCGCCGCTGCTGTAAGGAGACGTTATGACTAAAAAACAACGCGCCGAAAAGGTCATCGGCCTGCTGAAAGCCGAGTATCCGCAGGTGAAATGCGCGCTCATGTATGAAAAGCCCCATGAACTTCTGATAGCTACAAGGCTTTCGGCACAATGCACAGATAAGCGGGTGAACATGGTCACTCCCGCGCTGTTCGAGCGGTTTCCGAGCATTGACGCTTTTGCGGAAGCAGATGTATCGGAGATCGAAAGCTACATACAAAGCTGCGGGCTATTCCACACCAAAGCCAAAGACATCTCACAGATGTGCAGGGAACTTCGTGACAACTTCGGCGGTAAAGTGCCGGACACTATTGAAGAGCTTACTACGCTGGCGGGAGTCGGAAGAAAGACCGCAAATCTCATAGTTGGCGACCTTTACGGCAAGCCCGCGCTGGTCTGTGACACACACGTGATACGGCTTACAAACCTTATCGGGCTAACCGATTCAAAGGATGCGGGCAAGGTCGAAAAACAGCTTTCCGAGCTTGTGCCTCCCGAGGAGGGGCTTGACCTCTGCCACCGTCTTGTATGGCATGGCAGACTTGTCTGTATCGCAAGACGTCCTGACTGCGGTAAATGCTGTCTGAGAGACGTTTGCAAAAATGTAAAAAAACTGTGAAAATTGCAAATTCTATTGCAATTCGGGATGTTTTATGCTATACTTTATTAGAACAACACTTAAAAGCATTCTACCGCGAGAGGCTCCGGCTGTATTGCGGTATAATACATAAAGGGAGGTTTTTGTATGAAATATGACATCAAAGAGGTATCTTCGAGACTCAGAGCCACAAGAGAATCCCTCGATTTTACCACGGCAGATATGGCTAAGGCGGCACGAATTACGGAGCAGGAGTACATTGCTTACGAGAACGGTGACAAAGACCTTTCTCTTTCAGTGCTGAACTCCTGCGCAGAGGCTATGGGAATCGAAATGATCGAACTCCTTACAGGCACCTCCCCCACCCTTGCGACCTACTCGCTGGTAAGAAAGGGAGAGGGTCTTCCGATAGAAAGACGTATCGGTTTCACCTATCAGCATATGGCGTATCTCTTCAAGAATAAAAAGATAGAACCTATAATGGTTCACGCTCCCTTTGAGCCGGATCAGAGCAAGCCTATCGCTATGTCCGTTCATGAGGGTCAGGAAATGGATCTTATAATCAAGGGCAAGCTGAAATTCGTCATCAACAACAACACCGAGATACTCAACGAGGGCGACTGTGTTTACTTTGACAGTTCCAACCCTCACGGAATGATAGCCATAGAGGGCGACTGCGACTTCCTTGCGATACTAATATAACGGTAAGCGCACAAAAGAAAGGACATAACATAAAATGGAACAGGTCAGAGATTATTATAAAAAATTTGTCACGGAAGGCTGGGACGAAAACGGCATACTCAACAAGTTCGAGATAAACGCTCCCGACAACTATAACTTCGGATATGACATCATCGACAAGTTCGGCGAGCTTGAACCCGACAGACCGGCGCTGCTTCACGTGGATCTCCAGGAGAATGTGACCAGATTTTCGTATAAGCAGCTTTCCGAGCTTTCCACACAGGCGGCTAACCTTTTCGCTTCTCACGGCATAAAAAAAGGCGACCGCGTAATGCTCGTTCTCAAGCGCAATTATCAGTTCTGGTACGCTATCATAGGTCTTATCAAGCTCGGAGCTGTCGTTATCCCCGCTACTCACCTGCTCACCACCCACGATTTCACTTACAGGTTCAAGAGCGCGGGAGTTAAGGGCATAGTTGCCACCGGACATAACCCCGATATCGAGAAGTATATCGACGAAGCTGAAGCTGAGCTTGGCATAAAGCTCGAAAAGTTCATCGCAAACGGAAGCAAAGACGGCTGGATAAGCTTCGACGAGGAAATAAAGCAGCAGCCCGCTGTCATGGAGCGTGTTCCCACACTCGCAACCGACATGATGCTGATCTACTTCTCCTCGGGTACATCGGGATACCCCAAAATGGCAGCTCACTGCCATAAGTACGCACTCTGGCATATACAGACCGCGCTTTGGCAGAACGTTGACCCCGACGGACTTCACCTTACGATCTCCGATACGGGCTGGGGCAAGGCGGCATGGGGCAAGCTTTACGGTCAGATGTCACTCGGCTCCTGCGTTTTCGTGTATGACTTCGACAAGTTCATACCCGCCAATGTGCTGCGGATAATCCAGGATTTCAAGATCACGTCACTGTGCGCACCGCCCACTATGTACCGTTTCTTCATCAAGGAAGGTCTGAAAGATTACGACCTTTCCAACCTTAAATACAGCTGCATAGCAGGTGAAGCTCTCAACCCCGAGGTTTTCAACCGCTGGCTCGAATATACGGGTCTCAAGCTCATGGAGGCTTTCGGTCAGACCGAAACTACAGCTGTTCTCGCAAATCTTCCGGGTATGACTCCCAAGCCCGGCTCAATGGGCAAGCCTACACCGCTTTACAATGTTGACCTTGTTGATGAGAACGGAAATACCGTTCCCGTCGGCGAGACCGGTGAAATAGTCATTCGCGGCGAAAAAGGCACCGAGGGACTTTTCCTGTGCTACTACCACGACGATGAAAAGACCGACGCCGCATGGCATGACGGCATCTACCATACAGGAGACACCGCGTGGAGAGACGAGGACGGCTATTTCTGGTATGTCGGAAGAAATGATGACATCATAAAATCCAGCGGCTATCGAATCGGACCCTTCGAGATAGAAAGCGTTCTTATACAGCACCCGTCGGTTCTTGAATGTGCAGTGACCGGCGCTCCCGACCCCAACGGAGTAAGAGGCATAGTCGTCAAGGCTACTGTCGTACTCGCAAAGGGATATACCGCAAGCGACGAGCTCGCAAAAGAGCTCCAGGTATATGTCAAGAAGAATACGGCTCCGTACAAATACCCGCGTATCGTTGAATTCGTTGACGAACTTCCAAAAACAATAAGCGGAAAGATAAAGCACAACACCATAAGAGACAAGGACAGCAAAAAATAACCGATAAAAAAGGAGGGATCAGTAATGATCAGAACAGCGAAAGAAAATGATGTTGATATCCTTTGTGAGAACGACAGGAATATCGACAAGAAGGAAATGCTGAACCTTATCAGACTTGAAAGAGTTTACATCATGGAAGAAGACGGCAAGTTCATCGGCTGGCTCAGATATAATCTGTTTTGGGACAACACTCCGTTCATGAACATGATATGCCTGAACGATGACAGACGCGGTAAAGGCTACGGCCGCCAGTTCGTTGAGTTCTGGGAAGACGAAATGAGAAAGCTCGGCTACAAGAACGTGCTTACCTCCACCGCTTCCGACGAGTTCGCACAGCATTTCTACATCAAACTCGGCTACAACTCAATCGGAGGTTTCCTGCCGATCGGGAGGAAATTCGAGATAATACTTTCAAAGAAACTTTAACGCAGCCTGTCAAGGAAATACACAGGCATTCCCGACATCACAGGAACGGCGATCGGCTCTTGAGCCGCGGCATTCTCCTTAAGATACTCGGCTAAAGATCTGCCGATAAGCTCACCGCTGTAAACCGCTTCATCAATGGAGTTTCCGTGAGAGCCTACCTCAATGAGCATCGCTCCGGGAGATACCTGCTGATTGTACTGGCAATACTGGAAAAGTATAGGTCTTGTGAGCGTGGGATACTTACCTTCGATAGTTCTTTGCAGCCCGCAGGCAAAATGCAGATTTTCGTAGAAAAACGGGACATCATAGTTGCCGTCATCGGCAGCACAGATCATCATGACCTGTGCTGCCTTTTTTCCATCTATCTCCGTTACTGCGCTTACCCGCGTGCCGTCTGAATACTCTATCGCGTCACGGTGTATATCGAGAACAACCTTTATTGACGGATATGCGGCAAGCGTATTAACCGCAGTTTCAAGACTTCTTGTATATGAGCCGTTATATACCGCGTCGTGCAATGTGCAGTCGTGTATCACTGAGATCCCGGCAGCAGCGAGCTGTTCCGCTATTGCCTCACCTACTGCTATCACACTGTTTTCCGGGTCAAAGGAACGGCTTGTGTATCGTTCGTCGTACCAATCTTTTATGTACGGCTCATAGCTTTCGGTAGCGTGAGTATGCAAAATAAGCACCTGCGGCTCCTGTGTTCCGACGCCGATACTTATATCGGAGCTTATCCCGCTCTCGCTCAGCACCTTGTCATAGGATATATCGGTACAGTTTCGCAGCTGCCCCACTCCGAGGTCTATGTATTCCGGACCGTTTCCAGCACCGAAGGTTTCTTCGCTTATCGCACCGCTGTGGCGGTCAAAGAGTGTAAGGTCTTCCTTTTCGGTGCTTAGATTGAGTGTCTGAATATATTTCCCGGGTAACTGCGGCTCCTGTTCAGCCTCCGACACAACAAGTACATCTGTAACCGGATCATCCGCATTCTCCGGAGCTAACTGTTCCTCTATGGTCTCCTGTTCGGTTTCCACCGGTACAAACAGCACATTATCCACGCTGTTCATATTTTCTATTTCTGTGTACTCGTTGTTTGCATCCGCACGGTCAAATAAAGGGATACACAGCATAAAAACCGCTGTACCAAGCCCGGACGCCATTACAGGCATAACGGCTTTCATGATCTTACGTTTTACAGACGTTCTCAGAACTATCATTTTCATCATCCTTTACATAATGAACATTATCTGTATAATTCTATTCGGGGCTGTCCGTAAATATGAATTGCTTTTCGGAAATTAAGGGTACCTCTAAATTCGTATTACAGTAAACCGACCACGGAATTACCGACAACTTTGCGTCTTACCATAACATACTATTTTATTATAAGAGAACACAGCTCTTCCTCGGTAAGTGCGGGAATAAGCGCTGAAGACACCGCACCCCCTATGATTCGGGCAAGTCGGTCGGTATATATATCTATGCTTCGGGGCGTTACCATCAGTCCGTGCTTATCCTCGGAGCCTGTTATGCTGCTCAGATCTATGACTGTGGGTACTCCTATTGCTATCACAGGAACACCTACGGTATCTTCGTTCAGCGCTTTTCGGTCATTGCCTACGCCGCTTCCTGGAGATATCCCGGTATCCGTTATCTGCACTGTCCTGCACAGCCTTTCCGTATCACCGCAGGCAAGGCTGTCTATCGCTATTACCGCCGCGGCTCCGGCAAGCTCCGCAAGACAGCGTATTCTCTCGCTGCTTTCTATGCCGGTCTTTCCTGTGACCCCTGCCTCAGTCACACAGACCCTCCTCAGTCCGAGCTCGGAAAATTCGCTGTGCTCTGCCAGATGTGCGGTGGCGGGAATATATGACAAAGACTTTACGCCAAGACTGTCAGAGCAGATATTTTCATTTCCGAGCCCGGCTACAAGCACATTACCGTCCGGGATAAGCTCCCCAAGGAGTGCGGCAAGACATCGTTTCACATCACCTTTATCGGTGAACACCGTGAGATATCGTCCGTTCTTTATACCGTATTTTGCTGAAACGGCATTATCCGCTTTTATGTCTGTGTAGTACGTTCCGTACATTTCTGAATTATGAACGCTGTTTTCTTCTGCGATATCGTTCATAATTCCGCATTCAAATACAAGATCTGTTCTTACCATATTACTCCTTTTTTTAAAATTTTTTTCAAAAAACTATTGCAATTTCCAAAAAGCTGTGATATAATATGATGTATTGTAAATAACTATAACAGACCAAGGAGGTGCAAAAAAGTGCCGAACATCAAATCTGCTAAGAAGAGAGTTCTTGTCGCTAAGGTAAGAAATGACCGCAACAAGGCTGCAAAGTCCGAGTTAAAGACAATCATCAAGAAGGCAAGAGCTGAAGGAGCTGCTCCCGAGGCTATAAAGAATGCTGATATCGCTCTCGATAAGGCTGCAGGCAAGGGTTATATCCACAAGAACAAGGCTGCAAGATTAAAGTCGAGACTCGCAAAGAAGGTCACAGCGTAAGCTTAGCCTCTCACAGAGACACCCGTTTTCGGGTGTCTTTCTTTTTGTTATTATGTACAATTAAATAATTTTATATGAACATTAAAAAAAATTCCCTGTTCATATTGACAAAACAGTTCAATAGCAATATAATATATATTGTCGCAATTATTTTTTACGACCACAATATCTTGTGTTATGATCCAAAAAGGAGATGCTCAGATGATAACTAAGATCCGTAAACGTGACGGAAGAACTACCGAATTCAATGTGCAGAAGATCGCGGATGCTATTTTCAAGGCAGCTGAGTCAGTCGGAGGAAAGGATCAGTCCTCTGCGCTCGCGCTCGCCCAGGAGGTCTTGCGTATCCTCGAAGCGGAAGGTGAACAGACCAAGGACTTCATTCCTACCGTTGAAGATGTTCAGGATGTCGTCGAAAAAGTTCTTATTGAGAACGGACACGCAAAAACTGCAAAGAAATACATTCTTTACCGTGATTCAAGAACACGCGTGAGAGAGATGAATACCTCGCTCATGAAAACGTATGAGGATCTTACTTTCAAATCTGCTCAGGACTGTGATATAAAGCGCGAAAACGCCAACATTGACGGCGATACCGCAATGGGGACAATGCTCAAATACGGCTCGGAGGGCGCTAAGCAGTTCAACGAAATGTACGTGCTCGACCCCGCGCACTCAAAGGCTCACATTGACGGGGATATTCATATCCATGACCTCGATTTCTTTACACTCACCACCACCTGCTGTCAGATAGACCTCAAAAAGCTGTTCAAAAACGGTTTCTCCACAGGTCACGGTTTTCTGCGTGAACCCAACGGCATCGGAAGCTATTCTGCACTTGCCTGTATCGCTATCCAGTCCAACCAGAACGACCAGCACGGCGGTCAGTCCATACCTAACTTCGACTACGCTATGGCTGACGGCGTAAAGAAAACATACCTCAGTATGTATCGCAGCAACATTATCCGCGGTCTTTTCATCGAGACAGATATGTCTGACGATGTTGCAGCTGAAAAGGTTAACGCTTATTTCGATAAACTGAGAGATGAAAACGGTCTTGTGCCTGTTCTCGCAAACGATAACGGCTTCATGGAAGCGGAACTTCCTCTGTTGACTGATATTGCGGGCAGCCGTGAGCTTGCTGAAAAGGTACAGTCATTTGCATTAAGCCTTTCCAAGAAGGAGACCAACCGTGCTACCTATCAGGCTATGGAGGCTCTTGTCCATAACCTCAACACCATGAACAGCCGCGCGGGTGCTCAAATACCTTTCTCCTCAATAAACTACGGGACCGATACCTCACCAGAGGGACAAATGGTCATCGAGAATATTCTTCTTGCCACAGAAAAGGGTCTCGGCAACGGAGAGACCGCAATATTCCCTATCCACATATTCAAGATAAAGGAAGGCATAAACTATAACCCCGGCGAACCCAACTACAAGCTGTTCAAGCTTGCGTGCAGAGTCTCCGCAAAGCGCCTGTTCCCGAATTTCTCATTCATTGACGCTCCGTATAATCTGCAATACTACAAACCCGGAGATTATAACACAGAGATCGCGTATATGGGCTGCCGCACAAGAGTTATCGGAAATGTGAATGACCCCTCCCGCGAGATCGTCACAGGGCGCGGAAACTTAAGCTTTACGTCCATAAACCTGCCGCGTCTCGGAATAAAGGCGGAAAAGGATATCGTCACATTCTTTGAGCTTCTTGAGGACGAGATGAACCTCGTCATCGACCAGCTCATGTACAGATACAAGATCCAGGCGCAGAAAAAGGTCAAGAACTTCCCGTTCCTAATGGGTCAGGGCATCTGGATCGACTCGGATAAATTAGGGCCTAACGACTGCGTCGGTGAAGTTCTCAAGCACGGTACACTTTCCATGGGATTTATCGGACTTGCGGAATGTCTCAAGGCGCTTATCGGCGAACATCACGGCGAAAGCGCCCGCGCACAGGAGCTCGGACTGCGTATCATCGGACGTATGCGCCAGAGAATGGACGAGGAGTCAAAGAAGACAGGTTTCAACTTCTCGCTTCTTGCCACTCCCGCAGAGGGTCTTTCCGGCAGGTTCGTAAAAATGGACAGAGAAAGATACGGCAAGATCGAAGGTATAACCGACCGCGAATACTACACCAACTCATTCCATATCCCTGTATATTACCATATCTCGGCATTCAACAAGATCAAGCTCGAAGCACCATATCACGCACTTACAAACGCGGGTCACATAAGCTATGTCGAACTTGACGGAGACCCGCTCCAGAACCTCGACGCATTTGAGCAGATAATCCGCTGCATGAAGGAGTCCGGTATAGGTTACGGCTCGGTGAACCACCCTGTTGACAGAGACTCTGTCTGCGGCTATACCGGCATAATCGGAGACCGCTGTCCGAAGTGCGGCAGGACAGAGGAACAGCATACTATAATGCGTGAACGTATAAGGCGTATTCGCCCTAATCAATAATTTTGCAGGATTAGCTTCATATTTCTTGCAAAAAAGTACACAAAATTTAGCAATATCTATTGACATATACGCTAAATTCTACTATAATATTAGAGTATTATTAATATCTCACCAGGAGGCTAACTATGAGAGTTTACAATTTCAGCGCAGGTCCCGCAGTGCTGCCGGAGGAAGTCCTCAAGGAAGCAGCAGACGAAATGCTCGATTACAGAGGAACGGGTATGTCCGTTATGGAGATGTCCCACCGTTCCAAGGCTTTTGATGACATCATCAAGGAAGCCGAGAAGGACATCAGAGAGCTCATGAACATTCCCGACAACTACAAGGTCCTGTTCCTTCAGGGCGGTGCTTCCCAGTTCTTCGCAGAAGTTCCTATGAACCTTATGAAGAACAAGAAGGCTGCTTACATCATTACAGGTCAGTGGGCAAAGAAGGCTTGGCAGGAAGCTCAGATCTACGCAGGTGACGGTGCGGTTGCTGTCGCTTCTTCCGCGGACAAGACATTCTCTTATATCCCCGACTGCTCCGACCTTCCTATCCCGGAGGACGCTGACTACGTTTATATCTGCGAGAACAATACTATTTACGGCACAAAGTACAAGACTCTCCCGAACACAAAGGGTCATATCCTCGTGTCCGATGTATCCTCCTGTTTCCTTTCAGAACCCGTTGACGTTACAAAGTACGGCGTGATCTACGGCGGCGTTCAGAAGAATGTAGGCCCCGCAGGCGTTGTTATCGCAATCATCAGAGAAGACCTCATCACAGATGATGTTCTTCCCGGAACTCCTACACTTCTTAAGTGGAAGACCCAGGCTGACAACGATTCGCTCTACAACACTCCTCCCTGCTACGGGATCTATATCTGCGGCAAGGTATTCAAGTGGATAAAGAAAATGGGCGGTCTTGAGGCTATGAAGGCTCACAACGAGAAGAAGGCAAAGATCCTTTATGACTACCTCGATGAGAGCAAGCTGTTCAAGGGCACGGTAAGAAAGGAAGACCGTTCGCTCATGAACGTTCCTTTTGTTACAGGTAACGAGGTGCTTGACGCTAAATTCGTCAAGGAGGCTAAGGCTGCAGGCTTTGAGAACCTTAAGGGTCACAGAACCGTAGGCGGTATGAGAGCTTCTATCTACAATGCTATGCCTATCGAGGGCGTAGAAAAGCTCGTTGAATTCATGAAGAAGTTTGAAGCTGAGTTTGAAGCTGAAAATTCATAATCATAACAACATAAAGGGCAGCAAGATGCTTCTTCGCTGCCCTTTTAATAAATAATGAAAGAGGTAATAACCATGTACAATATCCTTACATTAAACAAGATAGCTGCCTGCGGCACCGATCTTCTCCCGAAGGACAGCTACGCTATCAGCGACAATGAAGCTAACCCCGACGCAGTCGTTGTCCGCTCTGCTTCAATGCATGAAATGGAGTTCGGGTCTAACCTTCTCGCTATCGCGAGAGCCGGCGCGGGTGTAAACAATATCCCGATCGACAAGTGCTCCGAAAAAGGCATCGTTGTGTTCAACACTCCCGGCGCAAATGCCAACGCGGTAAAGGAGCTTGTAATTGCAGGTCTTCTTCTCTCCAGCAGAAAGATCGTTCCCTCCACCGAATGGATAAAGACTCTCAAGGGCAAGGGCGACGAAGTCGGCAAGCTCGTTGAAAAGGGCAAGAGCCAGTTCGTAGGTCCCGAGATCATGGGCAAGAAGCTTGGCGTTATCGGTCTCGGCGCTATCGGTGCTCTCGTTGCGAATGCGGCAGCAGCTCTCGGCATGGAGGTTTACGGTGCAGATCCGTTCCTGTCCGACACAGCTAAGAGCCGCCTCTCCCCCGAGGTCAAGATCGCAGCAAACAACGACGAGATATTCAAGACTTGCGACTACATCTCCATTCATGCTCCCGCAACTCCCGAAACAAAGGGCATGATCAATGCGGATTCTATCGCAAAGATGAAGGACGGCGTTCGTATCCTCAACTTCGCACGTGCAGACCTCGTTGACAGCAAAGCTATCATCGATGCACTCGCAAGCGGTAAAATGGCAGCATACGCTACCGACTTCGCTACCGATGATCTGCTGTGCGTTGAGAATGTTATCGCTATCCCGCACCTCGGCGCTTCCACTCCCGAGAGCGAGGACAACTGCGCTGTTATGGCTTGCAATGAAGTCAGAAACTATCTTGAGAACGGCGATATACTCAACAGCGTGAATCTTCCGAACGTTTCTGTCGCAAAGACAGGCGATGCTAAGATCTGCGTTATCAGCAAGGCTTCCGATGATATCGTAAACAAGATAACCGCATCGTCAGGCGTGTCCGTTGCAAACTGCGCAAGCGGCACAAAGAAGGACATGGCTTATACTGTGCTCGATGTCAAGGGTGATGCTGACGCGGCTAAGGCTAAGATCGAAGCCGTTGACGGTGTTATCAGAGTAAGAGTTATCAAGTAAACGACAGATACAAACACCCGCTGCCGAATGTGACAGCGGGTGTTTTTGTTATGTCAGAGGATTAACATCATCAACTTCGATTATAGGTGTGATATCATCTTTCTCATCGTCATCGACCATATTGTCCTCGTCATTGCGCTTGTTGTTCCGTGTCTTTTCATTATCCATGAAAAGCTTCAGGAACTTCTCAGCAAAACCGTCGGAAGGCTTGAACCAGTTGCTGCTGTTCGTGCGTATCATTATATTCCCGCTGTCCTGCGTAAAGAGACGTATATAGTTCATGTAGCCGGGAATGTAGATCTGTACAGCGAAAGAGCCTTCCGTTTCAGACGGGTCATAGGTGTACTTTGCCGTTTTGAATTCCGATTTCAACAGCTTTGTGAACGCTTTTAACTCCTGCGCATCGTCAAGGATATATGTTGTGCCGCTGCTGTCTGAATATTGGATCTGCGAGATGCTTGTAAAGTGCTTATCGGACAGGTATTCACCGAGTGTCGAATACTGAGGTACCGTAAACCCGTTGGCTTCGGCTATGGCTTTAAGAGCCTTCTCGATCTCACCGTCGTCATATCTGAAACGGTATGTGGTCTTGACAGGGTCGAAAAGATAGATATATCCGTCATAACTGATATAAATAAACAATTCGTGGTCGTTCTTTGTTATCACATTGAACCATACAGGAGACGTACCTGCTCCGTTCCCAACCTTACTCAGCTTCTTTCCCGCATATCTTGCAAGAAGGTCTGTAATATAGCTTCCGCTGCGCCCGTTTTCAAGGTTCGTGTCATAGATGCCGCGTACATTAGCGGAGGATTGCAGGATATTCGCGTCGGTAAGGTCGAACGCCGATGAGATATCAGCAACCGTATTCACATTTTCGGGAATGTACATCTTGTCAATATCCGCGAAAAGCGCCGCGACAGTTTCCTTGTCCATATAGAATGTTGAATTAATACGATAGCTTCTGTCAGCTTCTCCGTTTTGGGCATTATACCATAACAAACCGTAAAACTCTATCGCACCCGTATTCTCGTATATCTTTACACCAAAACCTATGGTATCATTGCTGTCATCGGTAACATCGGGATCTACTTCATCACCAAATGTATCCTCGTCATCGCTCATACCGAAGAAATCACTGTAATGTCCCCATGCAGACCAGTTGTAATAAGCGTCGTTCAGCTCATAGTGACCGGGTTTGAAGTCATGAATGGAAAGCTGAATATAACGTCCCCCCTCAACTGACGGCTCTTCGTATTTGGCGACCGCACTGCCGAGCTTATGCACAAATTCGTGGATAAATGCGTGCTCCGAGGTACTCATGTTTATTGATACCCCGCCGTGTGCATTGTCGGGATAGAATAACGCTGTCAGAGCATACAGGTCGTCAAAGCTCACATCAATGGAGTTCTTCCCGAACAGTTCTGCTAATGTTTCGCCTTCCTCTGCACTTATATTCACCGCGGAATCGGTATCGACTATGATCGCCGCATCATCATCTCCGTCAACATAATCCACATCATCATCTTCAACATCTAAAGAAACATCGTCATCAACTGCATCGTCTTCCACGTCATCACTTATAATTTCAGCTGTGGTATCATTATTTACGTCTTCAGGCGGTGTAACGATAGCCGTACTGCCTGCGGTATCATCTGCACTTACATCTGCACCCGCACCGGGATTTACATCTGTGATCTCTTCGCTTACAGTCGATACAACAGTTACGGCAGAAGTTTCGGTTTCCTCGGAAACTGATGTCGCTGAACTATCCGCAGTTGTATCATCGGTAACGATATCTATAACAGCGTCTGCGTCGTCGGAGGTACTTTCTTTTACACCTGTCTCAACGCTCGGAACACTATCAGTATCATCGGTGAGTGTCAGAGTTCCGGAGTATTTCGTATCAGAAGTTGTTATGCTCTCGCTTGTACTCTCCGTCACACCCGGGTCAACCTCTACCCTGCCGTTCATAAGCGTGGGAACAAGCAGCGCAGCTCCTACGGCGATTACGATAGCTGCTGCCGCCGCGAGATAGCGGGTATAGCGGAATACAGGCGGCTTATCGGTCTTCTTAACAAGCTGCCGCATCTTGCTCTCAAAGTTCTCCGACGGTTTGTATCCTGTATCATATATATCCCGAAGCTCCTCAGAATACAGCGGAGTGAGCACCTCGCCAAGTGCTTTTTTTAGTATGTTTTCCATGATTTGACCTCTTTTTCAGACTTCTATACCCTGTTCTTCAAGCAGTTCACGCAGCTTGCAGCGAGCACGTTCGAGACGCTTTCTTACCACTGCCTCGGTTACTCCGAGGTCGGAAGCTATCTCCCTTACCGACAGTCCCGTTACATTCTGCAGATACAACGCCTGTGCGTATATCTCCGGCAGCGAACGTATCGCCTCAACTACGCGCCTGTAACTATACTCCGACAGCACTTCGTCGGACACGTCTGAGCTACCGTCCGGGATATCATATTCATCTTCTATCGGTATCTCGCCGCGGCGGCTTTTCTCCCGCAGAATATCATACGCACAGTTCTTTGTGACAACACAGTAATATGCCGCACGCTCCTGCCCTGTACGCTTTTTGAGCTTTTCAAAATTTCCGGCTATCTTGAAAAAAGCATTGCTCACAGCTTCCTCGGCATCATGATAATTGCCCGTTATGTTGTACGCGAGCGCTATCATCTTTCCCTTATACTTTGTGTAGGCGTGCTCAAAAAGAGCCTTATCCTCAGGCTCGTCAAGCATTGCCATGTAAAGAAATAACATAATTATGCCGCACCTTTCAGTAAAAATATCATCTCAAACAACAGTCTAGCCTGTCTATAATATATAACGTTTCCTGACAGCAAAATGTGACATGTTTTTGCACATTTTTTCGATTTTGTACGATATAACAAAACAGGCATACTGTTTTTGTACAGTATGCCTCAATATTTCTTTTCCTTTTCAGCAGCTTCCATATATAACCGTGAATAGCTTTCATATCTCAGTTTCGGGATCATGCCGTTTCTTACCGCTTCAGTCACAGCGCAGCCAATCTCTTTGAGATGCGCACAATCGCTGAACTTACATTTTCCGAGATATGGCGCAAACTCACGGAAACAGTCCGCAAGCTCCTCCTTAGGTATGCGCCCGTAGCGCTCGATATCCACAGTCGAAAAACCCGGAGTATCAGCGATATAACCTCCTTCAAGCGGATGCATACACACTTCGCGGGTGGTATGTCTGCCGCGTCCGAGCTTTCGGCTTATCTCCCCTGTCTCGGTATCGAGCTCCGGAAAAATGCGGTTCATAAGGCTCGACTTGCCGACGCCGGAATTGCCGATAAGTGCTGTCACCTTGCCTGCCGCATAAGCTCTTATATCGGCGGCATCGGTATTGATATCCGAGAAAAAGCACTTATAGCCGGCATTCGTGTAAATATCAGATATTTCCGCACAGCCGTGTTTGTCGGTCTTTGTGAATATGAGCGCAGTCCCGATGCCTTTGCTTTCAAATATAGCTATAAGCTTATCTATTATATACGCGTTCGGGAACGGCTCACAGGAAGAAACCACAAACATTATCAGGTCAAGGTTCGCAAGCGGCGGACGCACAAGATAATTCTTACGTTCCGCAACGCTGTCTATGACAGGCTCGGCATTATCATCTGCTATAACCGTCACGATATCGCCTGCCGCCGGTGAGACCGACTTGCTTCGGAATATTCCCCTTGCCTTGCAGGCAAGCACACCCTCTGAGGTCTCCGTGTAGTATATGCCGCCCACGGCTCGCACTATCCTGCCGTCAAGCTTCATCATCAGCCCTCGGCAACTATCTGACCGCTGTCATTGGGCAATGACTCGGCAGGTGCAGAAGCGACAGGCTCGTCTCTTCCCTGTCCTTCCGGCTCGGAGTTCAGTTCCTCGGGCGGCTGATCTGACTCAGCCTGTATAACATTGCTGTTTTCTTCAACCGGAACAGCACTCAGAAGCTGCTTGAACACCTTGCCGTTAAATGTGTCACCGTAATCACGATTCGGAGGATCCTTCGTGAAATCCACCATACAGCTGAAGAATGTTCCCTCAGCACCCGTATCGAGTGAACGCACTCTTACGGCGTATTCATGCACACCGCTGTTCGTGAACGTCCACTGGAATTTGTCGATAAGGCTGAGATTTTTTACCTCGGTAAGATTCTGCTGGAGAGTTCCGTCGATATAATATCTGAACTCGAATTCTCCGGACGCTACTCCCGCGATGTCTATTTTCAGTGTAGCCTCACGCGCCTGGAGACCGCCGGAGCTTACCACTATCTCCACCATGGTATTCTTCATTACGACTGTGGTGGGATCGATGCTCTGACGAATAACTCTGCCCTCCTCGACCTCGCTGCTCGGCTCGCGGACTACAGTGAGCAGGATATCATATTCCTTGGCTCTCAGCTCCGCGCTTGCAAGCGAAAGATTTATAAGCTGCGGGACAGCGGTTGTCTCATCGCTTGCGCCCTGGCTTACGTAGCAGGTAACGGTCGTTCCCACTTCAACGAACTCGTGCGCGGCAGGATTGGTTCTGATAATGCAGTTTGCCGCTACGGTATCATCGTCCTGCCGGATTATCTCATACTTCAGGTCCTGCCTTGTAAGAATGGTTATAACGTCGTTTATCGGCTTTTCGGTAAGGTCTTCTATCTCCACGAGTTTCGGACCGTTGCTTACCGTGACCTCAACGTTCTGGTTTTTCTTTATCGTCTCGCCGGGCATTACGCTCTGGTTCATTACCACATTCTTAGGATATTTGGAGTCATATTTGAGCGTGGGAGTAAGGTTGAAATCCCCGTACTGGGTGAGGACATCGTCCCATGTCATATTCTGCAGGCTCGGCATCTTGACCTCCTCGCCTGCTGCACGCTCTATGGAACCTACGCTCGATGTCACTACCGTATAAATCAGCCATGCGGTCATGATAACGAATGCCGTCGCGAGCGCGAACAGTATCGGAAGAACAGGTGAACGACGGCGGCGTTCATAATAGAATTCGTCGTCGAAGTACTCCTCATTGTCGTCGTATTCCTCATCGTCGAAGCTGTCATCACCCTCATTATCACCGTCATACGAGTGTTTTTTCTGCCTGCCCGATTCATGCTCCTTCACCGTCTCGGGAGTTATCTTGTCAAAGTACTTGGTCGTCCCGTCGGTGGAGAAATACTTATATTCAAATACAATGCTCGGATTCTTCTTGAACTCCTCGATGTCCTTTATCATCTCGCCCGCGGTCTGATAACGCTCGGAAGGCACCTTCTGCATCGCCTTCATGGTTATTTCCTCAAGACCTTCGGGAATTGAGCTGTTGATCTCGGTCATCTTCCGGGGCTTTGTCTGCATATGTTTCAATGCTATCGATACGGGGTTATCGCCGTCAAAAGGCTTTACTCCCGTAAGCATCTCATAAAGCATTACGCCGACGGAATAGATATCACTCTTTTCATCGGTGACTTCGCCTCGTGCCTGCTCCGGGCTAATATAATGCACCGAGCCTATCGCCTTTTCGGAGATAGTCTTGTCCGTCTCACGGTTAAAATGCGCAATACCAAAGTCCATGACCTTTATAGTACCGTCCGCAAGCAGCATTACATTCTGGGATTTTATGTCGCGGTGAACGATACCCCTGTCATGGGCGTGCTGGAGAGCGCGGAGTATCTGTGTGGTGAAATGCACGGCATCCTGCCATTTAAGAACTCCCTGACGCTCGATATATTCTGTCAGCGTTATGCCGTCGATATATTCCATTACGATGTATTGTATCTTCTCTGTGAAACCTACATCGTAGATCTTTACTATGTTCTTGTGAGAAAGAAGTGCGATCGCTTTAGATTCATTGCGGAAACGGCGCAGAAAATCCTCGCTCTTTGCAAACTCGTTTTTCAGTATCTTTACGGCAACGGTCTTATTTTCCGTGATATCAGTTGCCTTATAGATATCCGCCATTCCGCCGACACCGATGAGCTCCGTGAGCTCGTAACGGTTATCAAGCTTCTTTCCTATGTTTTTGTCCATTAAGCTCAATTCCTTTCATAGGACATGATCTATAGGGAACCTCTAAAAACCCAATTTGAGAGAAAAAGAGCTATCCACGCCGTCTACTGCGTCAAACCTCCTAACCGGGCGCCAGCCCGGCTTCGTCGGCTTTCCTTGTATCCGACGCAGCTATCTCATTTTCTCTTTTC
>JAGBLA010000116.1 GCA_017635675.1 Ruminiclostridium sp. | reverse complement strand
GTCTTGTAAACTTTCGGCTCTTGCAGGTTCAGCAGATGCTCAAAGATGTCATAAGCGTTCATCTTGTGTGTGCCGTACTTCTGAGTTGCAAGCACCGACCTGTCGGCGCTTTTGTTGCTTACATGGAAGGAATTTGCATGGAGGGAATATTCCACGCCCACAATAGCAGACTTGTTCCACCTTGCAGACGGACTGTCACTCCGCTGATACGCCGGAGTTTGCAACAGCTCATACATGAACTGCTCATAGTATTTCGGATCGAGCCAAGCGGCACCGAGCTTAATGTCAATGTCTCCGGCTTTCAGCGGTTCGGGCATAGCCTGTTTCAGAGCTGATACATTGATATTGAAGTCGGGATCATACTCAGCGATCTCCTCAGCTTCACGGAGCTTCTTGCGAATATCGCCCGAAAGATACTCCGAAGCCGTCTGATACTCGTTCTCCGTATGGGGAATCTTGAAAATCTCACCCGTCAGGTCGTGCTTCAGCTCGTCCTCGGTCATACCTGTGAGCTTACCCATGTACTCAAAGTCAACCCTTGCTTTCTCCGCAATGGAGAGCGTGAGTGCTTCAAGTGCCGTGTCAACGTGTTCCACAGCCTTCGGCGGCACGATAGTCCGCTTTGTGAAAATATCAGACTTTTCAAGGAGCTTTGTTTTATCATAGCTCTTTTCCAGTCCTGCCACAAGGTTATACGAAACATCTTCCGCAAAATAACGCTTGTTTGTCTGAGAGTGGATAAGCCCGAACTTCTTGTAAAAATCGTCATAAGCTGTATTCAGCTTTGCCTGCAAATCTTTGATAACGCTGTCAGGCTTGTCAAGCTCCATCGCTTCAATAAGCTCTCTCGTCAGGTCACGCAATTCAATAAAAGCAGTAAAACGCTTGTGCTGTGCTGTTCCTTTGTCAAAGCGGAACTCACAGGCAACGGCATTCTTTTTGAAGAACACCTGATCGTCCGAAAGGAAAAAGCTGTAATTACGCAGTTTCGAGGGAATCTGCACCTGCACACCGTCAGCCGTTTTCGCATAAACATCTCTCCCACGCACATGACTGATCTCCGCAGACAGCTTTCCGACTGCTTCATGGAGTGCTGATTTCAGGTCAAAACCATCCTCAGCGACAACCATTGTACCACTGCCGTAGAGCTTATTGCCCTCGACCACCGTACCAAGCACCATATCGGGGTGCTGTTCAAAGTATTTGTTGATCGGCAGTCCGTCCTCAGTCTGCCCGGTATGTACCCAATCGGGAATATCGGACATTTCAGCAAGTGACTTGCCTTCATGCTTTTTCAGGAAGATAATATCCGTAGTGACTTCCGTGCCTGCATTATCCTTGAAAGCTCCGTTCTTACCGCCCGGAAGTCGGATAGCACCGATGAAATCAGCCTTGTCAGCCAACATCTGGCGAGTGCTTTCGTCACGCTTATCAAGCGTTCCTGCCGAAGTGACGAAAGCGACGATTCCGCCGTTCTTAACCTTGTCCATTGCTTCCATGAAGAAGTAATCGTGAAGTTTCGTGGTGGAGTGCTTTTCGTCCTTAAAGCCCAGCTCACCGAACGGGACATTACCCACGGCAACATCAAAACAGCCGTTCTGAAAGCTGTTTTTCTCAAAACCGCTTATCGCAATATCCGCATCGGGATAAAGTGCTTGTGCGATACGCCCCGAAATGCTGTCGATCTCCACGCCGTAGAGCTGGGAGTTATCCTGCATTTCTTTTGGCATACAGCCGAAGAAGTTACCGACACCCATAGCCGGCTCTAATACATTACCGCCCTCAAACCCGAAATTGCCAAGAGCTTCATAGATGCCGTCAATAACCGTAGGAGAGGTATAGAACGCATCATTGACCGTTGAACGAGCCTGAGCGTACTCCTGCGGAGTCAACAGCTCGGAAAGCTCCTTGTATTCAGCGGCCCACTTCGGATCGTCCTTATCAAAAGCCTTTGCCAAAGCACCCCAGCCGACATATTTCGACAGGGTTTCCTTTTCCTCAGCAGTTGCAGGACGTTTCTCACGCTCAAGTGTTTTCAGTGTTTTGATCGCATCAACATTCGCACGGAACTTTGTCTTAGCTCCGCCGTCACCGAGGTTATCATCGGTAATGGTGAAGTTTTCGCCCTTATCGGGTGCAGTTGCTTCCGGAGCGGGAGCATCGACCGCATCAACAACAGGTGCGACCTCCGACTCTTTCTCAGCCTGAACGGTCTGCTCACGCTCCAAGCTGTCAATGAAATGAAAGCTCATGAGCATATCGCCGTTGTCAAGCCGAGAAGTCAGCTCACCGCCGTCAAAAGTCCAGTTCTTCGCACGGTCAAACTCCATGTGGAGGTCTTTGCCCGTAGGTTCTCCGTTTTCGTCGAGCTTCCGGGAAGTAAAATCGACCGTAGTGACACCTGTGACCACTCTGCGCTCTCCGACACATTCAGGACGGAGGTGGTCTGTGATCTCAAACATCATTCCCGGCTTGATCGCCTTTTTGAGCTGAGACAGGTTCTTGACAGTAGGAATTTCGGGCTTTTCTGCTTCGGGAGTGACCGCAGTATTATCCGGTGTTACCTCAGCAACAGGCTCAGGCTTCACGGGTTCTGATTTTTCCTTTTCGGGTTCAGCCCTGCCAATGTATTCATACAGACCGCTGCTCAGGAGCTTATCGTAGGAGATATTCTCCGTCACAGCGAAACCGCTGCTTTCACGCTGAATGGTGCAATCGTCCGAATAGAAAGGGAGCGCTCCTGTCAGCGAAATAACCTCAGAAACTTCGCCAGTAATCTTGTGACG
>JAGBLA010000115.1 GCA_017635675.1 Ruminiclostridium sp. | reverse complement strand
TTTTTGACCCCACCTCGTATGCCTTAACATCGGCGTTTTCTGCCGTTCTCACGGGATTTGACCCCCGATTTTTGCTGCTGCTCATATTTTGACCCCTTTTTCACAACTTGCTTTATCCCTTAACGGCGGGCTTTGCCCGACGATGTTGACGGGCGAGGCGGCGAAAAGACGCCCGCCCTTTTTCCTGCATAAAAATCATAGCTCCAAATCCACCCCTCACGGCTGCTCCCGAGACGGTCGAAACCGCTTCAACTCGGCTCCGATCACTGCTCCTTTTGTCGTTCTTCCGAAACGCCGTCAGAAACGGCTCAAATTTGCGTCCAGACCTCTCGGTCGTATCGTTTCTCCACCTGCGCCCGAAAATCGCACACGGAGCGAAACAGGGCGGTAAAAAGCGGCGAGGACAGTTTTCCTGCACCTACATTCCCATATTCGGAGAGATATCGGTGCTTATGTCGTAGAGAAGCTCACGGATATTGTCGTACTGATCGTACAAAACATTGTTCTCGATATCTGCCAGCACATATTCTCCGGCTCTCTCTATCTGCGATGCCGCCGCATTGATGTCCGCGAGGCTCTCATCCCGAGAGAACAGCGGTATCAAATGCTTTCCGAAATCGCTGTCGGACGAGAGCGAGACCTTTATCCTGCTGTCATGCGGACGGATCTCGGTCGGCAATAATTTGACGCCGATCCGCTCAAGGCTGTCGAGGATCTCGCTCGGCATCTGAGGCAGGTCGAGGACAACGGAGCCGCCCTTCGACTGTATCGTTGCCTGAAATATCATGTCGTTCACACTCCTTTCTGCAAGCAAAAATGCCCTCGGGGAGTTATCCCCAAAGGCATTTTGGCTTGCAATAATTTATGCACCTGTGTCCTCGGCAGCCGAAGCATTTCTCGGCTTGACGGCAGGCTGCTGTTTGCTCATCATGTCAATAAAATCACGGACATTCTGAGGCACGGTTTTGGCGTACATCTGCTCGGCGAACCGCGTCAGTTCTTCCTCCACGGTAGAGCCTTTCTGCTCCGTATACATTTTGAGAGCAGAGAGCTTCTCGTTGTCCATTGTGATCGTGATGTTTTTCTTCATGTGAATCCTCCGTATCGTCGCCTTCAAAACCCGAAAACGAATGCCTGTATGCTGTCCTCGACCTCGTCCTGAGTTATGTTTTCGGGTACGGCAAACTGTTTTACATACTTGTCGCAAAGCTCATCGGGAAGCGAATCGAAATCATGTTCACCATCGATCACACACTCCCCACAGATAAAAAAAGGACCTGCTATAATGTCCTCTGCAAATCTGCGGTTACCTTCCATGCCTATGAGCTTGGCTTCCTCATTCGCTACGATGAGCGCGTCATTCAGAAAATATATGGCTTCGATATTTCCACACACGGCTGATTGCATACTTTCAAGATCAGAGCCTATCTCCGTTATGTATGCAGGCTTTCCGGGTTCGACCATGACTACCTTCATTTGGTTTTCTGCCAATATATCACCTCCAGTCAGAAGAATGAAAGCTGCATGGATTCCTCGGGTTCTTCCGCACTCTCGGCGAGAGCTTCCTGCTCGGGAATCTCATCAGCTTCACATTCTTCATCTTCATATTCTTCATCGCCACCATCAGTTTCCCGTGTCAGAACACTCTCCGACACGGGCTGCGACAGTTCATTTGCAAGGCGCTGAAACGAATCCAGCACCCACTCGGGGTTCCGGTATCTTCTCATTGACACAAGATCGTCCTCGGCTATGTAGCTTTTCAGATTCCGAACATATCCGAGGACTGCACCCACGCACAGAGCCTGCCGCTGCTTATCGGTGAGACCGTCAATGTTTTCCCGAATGAATTTCAAGTTATCGTCGGCTTCTATGATCTGTAACGCTTCTGCGGCATCGGAGCGTATCTGTTCCGGGTTTGCCATATATTCAAAGGACATCTCCGGCGGGGTTTCCCGATAATAGATGTCGGGATACTCGCCTGAATCGTATTTATCTTCCATTTGGTTCTTGTAATATATGATGTGGTTACGTTCAAGATTCATGTTCACTCCGTCCGACCAGAACGGATCCTGACCACCGTATTCGTTCAGATCATCCCAGCGGTCAAAGCTGTCCTGAAGCGATATTGTTAGCGGATCGGAGTCGCCCAACCCGAACAAAAGCTGACCGCCGGTATTTATGTTTCGTCTGCTCACATCGACATCACCGTGTCCTGAGTTTCCGTCTGCTCCATATCACCGTGACGAATGACAAAGCCATAATCGGTCTGTACAGCACCGTCCTGTTCTGCCTGAGAACTGCCATAATCATAATAATTGATGTAGTCTTCAAGGCTGTCGAGCATTTCCTTGTCGCTTATGTTCCCAGGATTAGTTTCAAGGATATATCTCCCGTAGTCCTCGGCACAGAAGAGTTCCAACAGCTCGTAGCTTTCGATGTCATGGGCTATATCAAGCATTTCCGACATGGAATGTGTGTCCGTGGATTCGAGAACGGCGGCGAACACCTTGAGCGGATGAGCGTCTGCGTGTTCCTGCATACGCTGCTCGCAAGCCCATTCAGCTATCTCGTTCAATCCCGACAGGCTCATATCCTTGCAAGTGGTAACGAGCTGCAAATACTTCAAGTCTGTATCGGCTCTGACGATCTTGATAGTGTCTATATCGTCTATGTTCAGCTGCTCTTTCAGCGCAGTTATATTGCTTTCCCGAAGCGGCAGCTTTACGGTAAAATCACCGCCGCGGCATTCACATTTTGCAGTAATGACAGCCAAGCTCCGGATCCGCTCCTGTCCCGAATGGGTGCGGAGGATATCATGCCAGAATTCCTCACGCTCCGAGGGCGTAATGTTGTCATCCTCGGCATTCTGAAGAATGTTCAAATCCTGAACGCTTTTCGTTATATCGTCCAGATCGAAGCCAAGAGCGTTCGGGTTGAAGCGATAGCCTATCTCGCGCTTGTCGAAGTCAAGTGTTATCAAGAACGAGTAGTCATCGTCTATGCCGAACCGATCAGCTCTTTGACAGAAGCTGCTGTCAGTTATCTCGCTGAACAATTTTACCCCTGTGCAAGTTTCGGGGAACATCTCATTTGCCGTCATTATCGGCAGCAGATCGGCGGCTTCACAGCGCCCGACAAGTGAGTTCTTGCTCATGTTATGAGACAGCGTATCGGCTGCGTTGAACACCGTCAGCGGGTAGGAGAAACCGCCCGCGAGCCTGCTTGTAAAATATCTTTCTCTGCGATTTTCAATTACGCAGTAAAGAGCGTTATTATCCATTGATTCTTCCTTTCGTATTTGTTACATTGTTTGCTCCTGCCCCCGAACAGGCTGAATGCTGTCATGCTCTATAACATATCCATGCTCGGTCTTTATCGCTCCGTCAGCCTCCAGCCGCATCTTTCCGTATTCCTCAAAGTCAATGTATTTCTCAACCGATTCTGCGAATTCCGAGTAGGTCATATCGTTATTACCGCCGTATAAATACTCATAGCCGTATTCATAAGCATCGTCCACCGGAATAACCTCATAGCGGTCAAGGTTTTGGGCGATCTCTATAGCTTCCTCCACACTTACGGGGTGATCTCTCATTTTGGAATACAATATCGCTGTGAACACCTCTGTAGGGTTAGGATCCGTATCCTGCTCACACGCCCACATTACCCACTCCGCAAATTCACTGAGCTTCTCTATATCCGTGTCGTGTTCAACATGAACATTGCATAATTTTTCGATACCTTGAGTTGCGTGCCAGCCGTAGAGATATCCGTCCGACAGCTTTTCCATCTGTAAGTCTTTCAGAAGACATTCCCGTTTTTCGTCGTCAAGAGGGAGCATAACACTTTCTTCCTCTCCGGCGTAACACACATATACATACATCCATTGATTTTCTATTTTTGGCAATGTGCTGTACCATCCCTTCATTTTTTAATTGACGTTCCGCAAAATAAGTGATATACTTATTGCAGGATCACAACATCTGCATTGACGGTGTTTCGTCAAGCTCGAAGCCGTCCTCGCTGTAGATGTAACCGTAGTCCGTTTCTATCGCCCCATCTTCGTCCATAAGATCACGACCGTATCGGTCAAAATCTATGTAGTCCTCAACTTGGCTCTCAAAGGACTGTGTCAGTTCGTCACGGCTGTTGCAACCGTACAGAGCCTCGTGTCCGTATTCTTCCGTGCTGTAGACCTCCACCAGCTCAATGTCGCCCAGATTGTCGATGATGTTGCTGATACCGAAAACAGTTCGGGGCTTGTATGCCTGAACAGCGGCGGCGAACTTTTTCAGTTCGTCCTCGTCAGCGCTCTCAGCCCAATCCGCAATGCTGTTAAGCTCCGTGAAATTCTGCTCAGAGATTTCCGCAATGCTGTTGAGATATCGGTTGTTGATGTCCACGCTTATATTGCAGTAATCGAGATCGTTCACGCCAAGGTTTACTTTTGCAGTCTCGATACCGTCCTCGTCCATCGGCAGACCTGAGATAAAATGCTTTCCGTTGTATTCGAGCTTTACGCTCATAATGTAGTTCTTGGCGGGCTTCGGCGGCTCGGCAAACGCGTTCCGGAATTCACACTCACGGTCGGCGGCATCGGCGCAGTCCATGCTCAATAGCTTTATGACCTTCGGATCGTTGACCGAGATATGTATATCCTGCACATTCGTATGCACAAGGTTCCGGTTGATCTCAATACCTACTGTCTTGCGGTCGTAATCAAGCGTTATCGAATATCCGAAATCCAGACCCTTGCGGAAGTTTTCAAAATGCTCTCTTGCAAGATCTACGGGCAGCGGCGTCATAAGATATTCGTTCTTGTTTTCGGGATAAAATTTATTGTCCGTGGACATCAGCGGCAGGACATCTTTTGCCCATACAGTGTCCTGAAAGCCGCTGTTTCTGATGATCTCGGCTATGCTTTGAGCCTTGTCGTAGATGTGGAACGGGAACGACAATCCACCTGAATTATATGAGTGGAAATATGTCGTTGTGCTGCTCTCGATCACTGTGTACAGAGCCTTTGTGTTTGTTCCTTCGGGCATATTATCCGCACTCCTTTCCGTCGGCTATCCAGCGACCGGTGTTGTCGTAGATGTGACCTTCGCTGTCAATGGTAAGTGTCTTTTTTTGCGAGAGTGCAAGGGAAATCATCTTGCAGTCCTCCGCGCATACACCCATGTGTGTCATGGGGTTGAAGTCCTTTCTGTCAAATCGCAATGGCGATTCCTCCTTCTTTCTGTTCGATATTTTCGTGAGCAAGTCTTTTAAATTCACAGTCGATATACTCCCTTGCAAAAAACTCTGCGTTCTCCGTGCTGTCATCGGGCAACTCAAACCCGACAGCGGCACAGAACTCGTCTGTCATATCCTGCATTTTCTCATCGGAATAGATGCGGTAGCGGCTGCCGGAACACAGCTTTATACTGCCGTCCTTATCCTCGCGTTCGATTCCGGTTTCGGGAATAATCTCCACGAACATTCCTCTGTATTTCATTTCTTCACTCCCTCCGTAAGGTATTTATAAACATTCTCCACACCTATTTTTACATTTTCGGTCACCTCCAAGTCGGGAAAGTTTCCCGATATATTCTCGTATGCATCATCTATTTCCGAATACGAAATGCCCTCGAAGCAGTCACAGAACATCTCCATATCGAATTCCTCATCGTCACCGGAAGGCTGCGCGCCGAATTGCAGACAATAAAAAACAGCCTTGACCATGTTCGCATCGTAGTCGGCTGCATTCTCTTTCTCCGCAATTATTTCATCTATGTTTGCGAGACTGTCACGCATTTCCTCTATCGCCTGAGACTGTTCATCGGTGAAGCTGCTCGGTATCGCCACATTTTTGAAACTGCAATCAAGCAGCGATACATTGGCGCTGGTGGTTCCTGACAATATCGAGATAAACACAAGAATGATCATTATTATCGGCAACAGGATCGCCGTGATCAGTATGAGAACAAACTCCCGTCCTTTTTCATTGGAAAGAACCGCACCTGCGACTTTTGCAATTATAGCACCTGCTG
Organism: Ruminiclostridium sp.; assembly: GCA_017635675.1. Taxonomy (GTDB): domain Bacteria; phylum Bacillota; class Clostridia; order Oscillospirales; family Ruminococcaceae; genus Ruminiclostridium_E. The sequence continues at coordinate 3,351 of JAGBLA010000115.1, read as the reverse complement.
CCATTTCACATCTCCTGTGACTGGCTTTCGGTTATGTCGGGTTCTTCGTCCTCGTCATAATCGTAATCCTCATCTTCGTCGTAATCATAGTCCTCGGAAACATCTCGGGAACTCTGCATAACGCGCGTTGTATACTGATCGTAGGCTCTGTACCACGCTTCCCTTAACGGTGCGGTATCCATTCCGTTAGCTTCGTAACCTTCGGCTATCCCCTGATAATAATCACGGGGCGGAGGCTGTGGCTCGCCGTAATTCATGATGTACACCATTCCGTTGAATTCCTTGTCACCGATCTTAACGGGGATAGTTTCCTTGCGGTACATATGGGGGAATCCCTCATAGCGGTCAAGATTTTTTTCATCTTCGGGTTTCAGTTCCCACACAAGCACAGGCACCTTGCTGTCCTGCTTGGGAACAATATTTGCGACCCTGCGGAACTCAAGCTCGTAATTCTCAACGAATCCGGTTGAGACCTTTTCGGCAGTCGGACATCTGTATGCCATTTGCCCGAGATTAATATTACTGCCGTATGCGATGTATAAAGTTTTCTTTGACATATTTCTCCTTTACATGGTCATTGTCATTGATTCTTCTTCCTGTTCGGAATACTGCTGTTCTTCGGATTCCTCATATTGCTCCTGAACCGGTTCATTTTCATGAGCTGCACGCAGCCGTTCACGCTGTGCCAAAGCCTGTGACGGGTCTTTCCAAACAATGCAGCCGTCAAGGTTTTCGAGCAGAAACATTCGGGCGGTCTTGAATTCATCACCGATCATTCCGAGCCGCAGCAGCCACGTTCGGAAAGTATATTTTTCGTTGGTGCTTTGCGTTTTTCGATATGACGCACAGCTTTGAGTGAGCGCTTGATTGCAGATCGCAAGGCTTAACTGTATATATGTTTTTATTTTTCCGGCGTGGGTCGTGGAATTATATACCCTCCATTCGATAGTGCCTTTCGAGAACAACGAATGTAAGTTTAAGGCTCGATACCTTGTTGGATGGTAGTGAGTATTACTGCCGTCATGACCCTGATACCATATGTCCTGTATCTTGTTAAGTGTTTTGGGTTTCTTCTTATTCAGCTCCTGCAGGAATTCTTCATCGACCTTTTTACAGTATCTGTGTTCACGGGTGGGATTGACTTTAAGAGCTTTGTATATCAGATCCTCTTTTGAGCGCATTATATTTGTCAGATTACGAAGTGACCGGGCATCGAACAGTGCACCGTTGACATGAATATGAATACCGCAGCTCTTATCAGCAATTGCGCCGTTGTGCCTGAGTTCTCTGACTATTTGCTGAATTACGGGTATATCATCGTAGGTGCATATGGGTGTCACGAATTCTACGGAATATTCGCTTCCTTGTTGATTGCCGTGCCGATCTTTACAATCGATGCTGCCGTCATATACAAATTTCCATATTCGGTTGCTGCTGTCACGCACAGTATATGGATCATACGACCCGCCGACATGAGTGTATGTGGTATGAAAATATTCCGCAACCGTTTGGGCTGCCTGTTGTCTTGTCAGTCCGGTAAGCTCTATTTCGACCCCGTATTTTTGATCTTGCAGCGTATTATTTCACCTCCCGCAGAAGGAGCCGCCGATTTCTCGGCAGCCCTTTCCGCATAAATTTTATCTTCCTCCGGCAGATCCGAACAGCGCAGCTTTATGCGGCGGAGCTGTCACGCATAGACAGTAGCGCTCATTACCGCACTTGTACAAACACACTCCGCGCTGTGGATAGCGTATGATCGCGTACTCGGAGTTTTCGAGCTGCAATGTGTCTGTATAGAACTTTGCATCGACCGCACCGGCATAAAAAATAAACTGATGCGTCGGTATCGAGAACAGCGGCTTTGTCAGCTCCTTGATGTGTTCCTGACAGAAATCCTCAAGGTTCTGCGATGCCAGTATAACAGAGGATTCATTTTTACGAACACGCTTCATGAAGTTCCTGATATATTCCACCGCCGTGAGGTTGGACAAGAACAAGTAGAACTCGTCAAGGCTTGCTACCGTGTTTCCTTTGGTCAGCAGTTCGTTCGACATATATGACAGCACGTTGAACAGCAGAGCGTTGCGGATATTCTTTGAAGCCTGCAGCAGTCCTTTAACTCCGAATGTCACGAACTTGCCGTCTGTAATATTCGTGTAACCGTTGAAGAACTTGCTTTCCGCACCCATACACAGGGAATGAAGTCCGAGGCATATATTCTGCAAGGTTTTCTCGTCATACAGATTTTTCTTCTTCGCCTCATAATTCTTGTACTCGCTTTCCAGCAGCTCGTACAGATCGGCAAGCACAGGGTAATCGGTAGTCCTGAACTTGGAGAAGTCGCTGTCATCGGATATGCCGAATTTCTCATACAGCTTGAGCAGCATGATCTCTATTGTGTCGATCTCTCTGTCCGTAAAGTCTTTGTAACAACGGAAGAAGTCACGCAGGAATGAGATGTGCTGACTGAGCTTTGTTTTGGCTTTGAACGCTTCGGGACCTTCCTCATCGCTGTCGGAGCTGCCGTCATCCCATGACTTGGGTTCCAGCACGTTTATTATATACTGCCCGTCCATGAGGTCAATGAAACAGCCGCCGAGGTTGGCGGTCAGTTCCTTGTATTCAAGCTCCGGATCGAGACAGATTATGCTTTTTCCGCTCTCTCGGAGATTGCAGAGTATCAGCTTCAACAGGTACGATTTGCCCTGACCGGAGTTGCCGAGAATAAGGGCATTGGCGTTTGTTTTGTCGGACGCTCGCTTATCGAAATCCACGATAATGTTCGAGCCGAACTTATCGCGTCCGAGGAAGAAGCCGTTCTCGTCCGTCTTACCGCTGAATGACAGCGGGTAGAGATTTGCTGTTGACGAAGCCGGGAGAACGCGCTCGAACTGCTCCTTGAACACATTTCTGCCGGACGGCATCACACAGGTAAAGCCTGACTGCTGGCGGAGCATGAGCTTATCGACATTCAGCTTTGAGCGCACAAGCTCCGTCTGCACCTCGGTCTGCATATTCCGCAGATTATCGAGGCTGTCGGCTATGATCTCAATGTACACCGCAACATGGAGCAGGGGTTCACGATTCCGGTGCATATCCGCTACAAGCTGTGTCACATCCTGAAGGTTATTCTCGGCTGTGACCGTCTGCTGAAGGTCATTGGTCGATGTTCTCTGCAAGCGGTTCTTGTTGGCTGCGTTTGCAATTATACGCTTTTCCTCGGCTGCGGTCACATGGCGGGTATAGATGTGAAGTGTCACGCCGTCCTTTTCTCCAAGGTATCTCAAAATCGCCTGTTCCGATGTCGATGTCGGGTACTCCCGCAGCGCCCACACACAGCGGAAGGTATTT
>JAGBLA010000114.1 GCA_017635675.1 Ruminiclostridium sp. | reverse complement strand
GGAAAAGACAGCCTTTGTATGTCATCAATAACCTATGACCTGATACGCTCGGGAGAGATAGACCCGAAGCAGTTGACGGTCATTTTTATTGATGAAGAGGGGCTGTACCCGTCAATGGTCGAGGCTGCCGAACGGTGGCGCCGGAACTTTATGTCGGTAGGCGTGAAGTTCCAATGGTTTTGCCTGCCGTTCAAGCAGGTGTGCGTTATCGACCACCTCTCCGCAGCCGAAAGCTGGATAACCTGGGAGCCCGGGAAAGAAGACAAGTGGATGCGGCCGCTGCCGAAAGGTGCGATAACATCATCACCGTATCTCCATTATCCCGGCGAAATGAACTATCAGACGTTCTGTGCGAAAGCGTTCTCAGACGGCATACAAATGGTCGGTCTTCGGACAGCGGAATCGGTAACGAGGCTGCAAGTGCTTGCCCGTCGCAATATGAATATGATACAGAACACCTTTTATCCTATCTACGATTGGGCGGATTCGGATATCTGGCTGTACATAAAAGAGCGAGGGCTTGAATTTCCCGACATATATATGCGGCTGTATGAGGCAGGAGTGAAAAAGAACCAGCTCCGGCTATGCTGCTTTTTCGGGGATATGAGCACACAGGGCTTGCGCTGGGTAGCTGAAACCGATAACGACCTCTGGACGAGGATAGAACGAAGAGAACCGAACGCATACCTCGTGCTGCTCTACTGGGACAGCGAAATGTTCCGTAGGTCATCGAGCAAGCGACGGGAGCTCGAAGAAGACGAAGAGCCGAAAGACTATCGGGCACTTTGCAAGGACATTTTGTTCCTGCACCCCGAAAGATACACAATACAGAAAGACACGCTGGCTCACATAAGGGGTTGGCGCGGCTTATTCATAAAGACATACGGGATAGCCAATCAGAGCCACTACAAGAAGATGTATGAAGGGCTGCTGTACGGCGACCCGAAATCCCGTGTACTCCGCATATTGTGGACCACTATATTCACCGACTACTGCGACGAAACAGACCCGAACAAGCAGAAGGGGGTGAATAACAATGAGTGATATGAACCTATTCGCACCCCTGTCCTCTCTGCAATGGGTAGAGCGCAGCAGGCTTCACGCGAACGATTACAACCCGAACAAGGTCTCGGAAGATAATCTGAAGCTGCTCACACAGTCCATATTGACGAACGGCTGGACGCTCCCCATAGTAGTGAGACCCGACTACACTATCATCGACGGTTTCCACAGGTGGACGGTATCGGGAAGAGAACCGCTGAAAACAAAGCTCGGCGGAAAAGTGCCTGTCGTTATCGTTGATCACCACGGGAACAACGACGAAGATGTGTATGGTACGATAACACACAACCGTGCGCGTGGCACACATCTTTTAGAGCCAATGAAGGCTATCGTCAAGAAACTGCTCGATGAGGGTAAGACCGTAAACGAGATAGGCAAGCAGCTCGGGATGAAACCCGAGGAAGTGTTCAGACTGTCGGGCTTTAACCGCGAAGACTTCCTCGCCCTGATGACTAAGGGGCACGAAACGTACTCGAAAGCTGTGATATACACACATCTTTGAGAGAAACGCGCTGAAACGCGCGGAGAGACACTTTTGTTCTCGGTAATATCTCAACCTTGCCTATCACTCGAAACGCTCGCAGAGCGCACGTGAGAGCCCAAAACAAACACTTGCGCGGCTCGCTCGACCTCGCGGCGATTTCAAGGTACTGTGACGAGGTTTTTTGAGGGGTGCGGGCTCGACGACCCCAAATTTCGGTCAGTTAGGGAAAATTTTTTTCGGGGTACTTTACTTTACAAACCATCGGATTAGACTTCCTTTTATTAAAAATTCCGACGAAAGTCGGGTGGGATATGTGCTGAATTCTCGCAATAGTGAGGGTAAATGCGAGCAAGGTGGGAGGCTCGGCACAGTTCGGTTTAGCCGAATCGCATTACGCAGGCGAACGGGGACATCTCCGCAAGCCTGCTCCATTTGGCATTTTGGCACGGCGAAAGGAGCAATAGCTGTGGCAAGAACGAAAGATATAGCTGTAATTAAGGACGGCGCTGTATATATCCTCAAAGCAGGAACGCCGATATATGTATCTACCACCGATGTGTGTAGCTGGACTGGAAAGACCAAACAATGGGTCGGGCAGCTTGCAAATCAAGGAACGCTCGAAAGGGTGCAGACTGAGCAAGGTCAATTCTTCCGTGCCGGAGATACAATAAAGGCATATACAGAAATGCTCGAAGCGAGAGCGGAGAAAGAGGATAGAGAACTATCCGAGGCGGAGCAGGACAAGCTGAAATCTGAGGCAAGCTTAAAAAAGTCCAAAGCGACAGTCGCGGCGCTGCAAGCGCTTGAAATGACGGGCAAGATGCACCGCTCCGAAGACGTTGCGGCAATGACCGAGGATTTGGTCTATGCGATACGCGGTTCTTTGCTTGCTCTCCCCGGGAGACTTGCTGTTGACCTCGCGGATATGGACGACCCTGCGGAAATCTCCGAATATATCCGCAGGGAAATATACAAGGTTATGGACGAGTTATCCAGATACGAATATGATCCTAAGAAATACGATGAACGGGTGCGAGAAAGGCTAAAGTTCGATGCCAGACCAAGAGGCGGCGAAGAGGAAGAAGAGGGCGAATGAGCTCAGGAACTTAAATCGTGCTATCTCAAAGGCGATAGCAGGATTTAAGCCGCCCGAAAATCTTACAGTCAGCGAGTGGGCTGATAAGCACCGCCGCTTGTCTCCGGAGAGCTCCGCAGAAACGGGACTATGGAGAACATCACGCACACCGTACCTCAAAGAGATAATGGACAGCTTCAACGACCCGAAAGTGCGGCACATTGTTTTTGTGTCCTCGTCGCAGGTCGGTAAGTCCGAAGCTATGAACAACATTATCGGGTACATCATTTCACAGGATCCCGGAAGTATTCTGTTCGTTCAACCGACAACGGTAGATGCCAAAGAATACAGCAAGCTCCGTATTGCTCCTATGATACGGGATTGCAAAGAGTTGAGAACTCGCGTCGCGGTGAGCAAAAGCCGTGATACGGGAAACACCATATTACAGAAATCGTATCCAGGCGGCATACTTACGATGTGCGGCTCGACGGAAGCTCACTCTCTTGCATCAAAGCCCATACGTTATATCCTCGGCGACGAGCGCGACCGTTGGGCTACTTCGGCAGGAAATGAGGGCGACCCTTGGGAGCTGGCGCAGGCTCGACAGATTACATTCTACAACTCGAAATCTGTAGAAGTCTCAACGCCTACGATAAAGGGCGCGTCCGCCATTGAGACCGCCTACGGTGGAGGAACACAAGAACGCTGGAAAACGATGTGTCCCCATTGCAGGGAATACAGCGAGATAACCTTTGAAAGCATACGGTTCGACAAAGAAGAAACAGCCGCACCGGGCGACAAAAAGGTT
>JAGBLA010000113.1 GCA_017635675.1 Ruminiclostridium sp. | reverse complement strand
GTTCGCCGAGCAGATGTACGCCAAGACCGTTCCTCAGAATGTCCGTGATTTTATTGACATGATGAGCAAGCAGCAGCCCGCACCAAAGCCGAGAAATGCTTCGTCTGCCGAGGATACAGGCGCTTGATCTGCAATATGGATTCACAGCAGAAATGCCTTTGGATAGTGATATCCGAGGGCATTTTGGCGTTTTGAAAGGAGATCACAGGTATGTAGATAAAGATAGAACAGTCATGCCGCCCACAACCGCCCTGTTTCGCCCCGTATGCGATTTTCGGACACAGGTGGAGAAACGATACGACCGAGAGGTCTGGACGCAAATTTGAGCCGTTTCTGACGGCGTTTCGGAAGAACGACAAAAGGAGCAGGAACCGGAGTTGATTTGAAACGGTTTCGACCGTCTCGTGAGCTGCCGTGAGGGGTGGTTTGGGGGCTATGATTTTTATGCAGGTTAAATGTCGGGCGACTTGAAGCCGCCCGACAAGCTCACATCGTCGGGCAAAGCCCGCCGTTGAGGGATAAAATAAGTTGAAAGGAGGTCGAGTGATATTGAAAAAATCGGAAATTCGGGAGAGTTCACAGAAAAAATCGGGCGATAAAGCCGAGTTCAAGGCTGTTCCCGAGGCGAGTGGCAAGATAAAATTCGGCTTAATGGCGACTCCCGAGGTCATGGATATAATAAACGAATCGTTCCAAAAGGACGGAAGTGCCTGCCGTTCAATGTTCATTGAAAACGCGGTGCGGTTCTATAACGATTATCTTACGACACGGAATACGGCAAATTTCCTTGCGCCGGTGATTACAAAAATCGTTGATTCCTCGGTGCAGCTCTCGGAACAACGTATCAGCCGAAACCTTTTCAAGATCGCTGTTGAGCTGGGAAAGATATCTCACATGATCGCCGCGACGAATGACATAGACGATGAAACCGTTGAGAGCCTTCACCGTATGTGTGTGGACGAGGTACGACGGATAAACGGTGTGATCAATTATGAGAGTGCCTTCCACTTCCAAAAGGATGAATAATGCCTCGGATAATTGTAACAAGCAGATATCTCAAAAGCGGTACATCGGGTACGCGAGGAAACCTTGTAAAATACATTGCTACCCGCGAAACCGTTGAGATATATACACCTTCACAAAGAGGTCTTCCGGCAACGAACAGTCAGCAGGAGCTTGTCAAAAAACTCATTGAGATGTTTCCAACGGAGAAGCTGTCGCACGAATACGAGGACTACCGTTCACGACCCACAAAAGAAAATGCTTCGGAACTGATCTCGGAACTGCTTGAACGAAATGCCGATCTGATAACTGACCGTCAGATGCTCGTCAAATATATTTCCGAGCGCCCCGGCGTTGAGAAGATCGGCAAGCATGGTCTCTTCACGGATGAACGCGGAGAGGTTGATCTCGCGCAAGTCATGAAAACTATTGCAAACCACAACGGAAATATATGGTCTCATGTGGTATCGCTGAAACGTGAGGACGCGGAAAGGCTTGGATATATTACTCCGCAGATATGGCAGGAGCTTGTGAAGAACAGCATAGCTGAAATTGCAAACGCTCAGAACATACCCATTGACAACATAAGGTGGTATGCAGCATTTCATAATACGGCTCACCACCCGCACATTCATCTGCTGGTATATTCCGTTATCCCGAATCAAGGATATCTTACACCCAAAGGCATTGATATGATCCGCAGCGAGTTTGCAAATAAAATATTTGCAAATGACCTCCATGAAATATATCAGCAGCAGACACAGGTGCGTGACGATCTCCGCGCCGAGGCAAAGCGTAAGATGCAGGAGCTGTCCTCGGAGATACAGAATCACATTGTGGATCCGCTGCTTGAAGCGTTGATACTGAAACTGTCCCGGCAGCTTGAAAATGCGAAAGGCAAAACGGTGTACGGCTACTTGCAGCCGCAGGTCAAAAAAACTGTCGATGATATTGTTGCAATGCTCGCCGCCGACCCGGCAATCAAGAAGATGTACGATGAGTGGTGTCATTTGGAGCAGGAGAAGTATGCCACATACACAAATGCGGTTAAACAGTTCCCACCGCTCAACGAAAACAAAGTATTCAAGCCGATCAAGAACAGTGTTATAAACGCAGTGCTGGAGATGTCGCATACACTTAGCTCTGCCGAGTGTGATATCAAGGAAGAAGATGCTTTGCCGGAGCCGGAGATGACCGCAGAACCGGACGGTACTGAAATGCCGGACGAGAACACTGAAAAGCCTTCATCGGATAAGCCAAAGAACACATATACTCTTGCCGCGATATATCGCCGAGCCAAAAAGTATCTGAGAGGTGACGGAGTGTATCCCGACCCGGAATATGCAATCAAGCTGTTTGAGGCTTGCGGCGATTACAAGTATGCGCAATACGCACTCGGAAAGATATATCTTGATGGACGGTACACGATGAAAAATCTTGAACTTGCAGAAATATATTTGCGAAACGCGGCGAGGGAGCAGCTCGACTGCGCGGAATACGCTCTCGGCAAGCTGTATCTCGATGATGAAATAAAGCGGTACGATCTCGCGGAAAAATATTTTAATTTGGCAGCCAATCACGGAAATGAATTTGCAATGTACCGTCTTGCGAAACTGTATCTGAGCGGTGACATACCGCTGAACACTGAGAAAGCTGTGGAGTTGTTGCAGGAAGCCGCAGAAAAGCTGAATACAGCATCTTACGCTCTCGGCAAGCTGTATCTGTTCGGGCGTGAAATTCCGCAGGACAGAGAGCTTGCCGTGTATTGGCTGACACGGGCATCGGATATGGGAAATGAGTTTGCACAACGCTTGCTTGACCACATAGACAGCTTCGAGCATTCCCGTGTTCAGAACGCGTACATGAATATGCTGCTGGCGTTCGCTCGTCTCATCAGAGAAAACTACGACCGAGCGGATCGCAACTTGCGTATGCATACGGATAAGAAGCTCCGTGCAGCTATCCGCAGAAAGAAACAGGCTCTTGGAATCAAGGAAGATCATACTATACAGCAAAATCAGGGGTGATGTATTGCGTTAACAAGGAAAGATATTTATTGCTGTGACTTACAGCACAGGGCGGTCGCGGTTTACTTGTATCTCTGCGACCGCGCAGATAAGGACGGAAAGTGTTTCCCATCGGTATCTACAATAGCGGCAGACTTGAAGCTGTCCAAGAGTACGGTCAAACGCGCTCTTGCAGATCTCGAGTCCGCTGATTTTATAAGCCACGAAAGGCGGTACAGAGTACGAGGCGGTAACTCCTCAAATATGTACTACATTGCAAGACCGCCTTGAAAAAAGCCGAATCCACTCCGAGGGGGCAGTCTGCCTTCTCGGTGGTCTATGGGTAGGTTCACGATGAACCAAGAAAGCTAAGAAACCAAGATAACATTTTAT
>JAGBLA010000112.1 GCA_017635675.1 Ruminiclostridium sp. | reverse complement strand
CTCGGCAATGCCGTGAGCGATTTGTCTGAACAGATACTCCGCAACATCGAACGAACTGTTAAGGTCGAAAGGAGCAAGGAAAATGAACGAAACAATGACATTACCCGAAACAATGACGGAAAACGGGATAAAGTACCGTCTGGACGCGACAACACAGACTTATCTGCCGGATTGGGAGCTGCCGGAACAGAAGCTGATCGGGAAGTACGGACTTCTCCGGCTCGATTACCTGAAGAAGCACCGGAAAGCGACATATCAGGCGATGCTCCTGAAAGGGACACTGAACGCACACCTGTCGGAGACAGACGAGACAGCGAATTTCCGTTTGAACGAGATGATGCCGAGACTGGCGCAGTCAGCCGGAGTGACGGAGAAGCTGAAAGCCGAGAATCAGATGAAGTGGGTCGGCTTGATGAACACGCTGAAAGCACAGGCGGAGGAAATAATTCTGAGCGAACTGATATACAGCTGAATAGTGGGAATGAAGCAGTACCGGAGGTTCCCGGTGCTGCTTCTTCTCTTGATAAGGCATTAGAGCTAATTAACGAGTACACTGAAAGAGAATTCGGGTCGAAAGCGGAATATATTGATCTGAGCCATATTGACCTTGCCTTTACTACCGATGAAATAACGGACGAGCCTATTTCTGCTTTTGTAAATCTTGCCGATTACAGTTTTATAAAAATGTACGGTGGGAAGATCGTGGAAGAAACGAAATTCGATACCATCGAGGATATGTACCCTTTTCTCGGTAATCTTGATTTTGACGAGCTTGTTGCCATAGATGACGAAAAGATAAGAGAAATTGAAGCTCCTGCCGAAAAGCAGGCTCCGGTTTCTTCCTTATCCGAAGAGCAGATAGCGAATATCCTCCGGTCATACAACTATATGCACGTCTCAAAGTATGAGACATTGGAGTTCTTTCTTAACAATCCCGACAGCGCGGCAAGGATAGATTTTCTCAAAAACGCTTTCAACGATGATTATTCCGAGCTTATAATCAACCGTGAGAGATACGGCTATAAGAAGTACGATGACGGTTTGGAGATATGGAAAGGCTCTTACCTGTCCGCAACGCCCGAAAAGATAAGCTGGAACACGGTGCAGGACGTTATAGGCAGGCTTATCGACGATCATTCTTTCCTTGACGAGCCTAACTTCCTTGATATAGAGCCGGAAGCCGAAGAAGCAGGCGGCTATTCCAAGCCTGTTAAAAAGCAGGAAACGGGACAGCTCTCTTTCTTCGATGATGGAGATGTCGGTGTCTTTGAAGAACCGGAAACTGATACGCGCGAACAGTTAAGCAGCATAACGCCGGATATGGTCGATTATGCGCTCCGATCAGGTGGCAATGAACCGGATAGCGTACTTCGTATTATCGCACAATTCCAAAAGCATAGAGATATTGCTGAAAATGCAGCGTTTCTTCGTGACGAGTTTGCAAAAGGTTTTAGCAAGGCTCGCGGATATTTGTATGAAAGTCCCGACGGTCTGAAAGCTGCTAAAGTCTCTGCTGTATTTGAACAGGACGGCATAACACTCGGTATCGGAAATACTGCCAAAAATTATACAAGCGTTTCGCTGACGTGGGAACAGGTGGCAAAGCGTATAGGGGAACTGCTTGACGATGGCGTATATGCGTCACAGCAGGTTATCAACGCGGCGTTGCCGTATGAGATCAAAGTTGCGGCTGATGCTCTTTGGGAATTAAATCACGATTTGGAATATGGTCATCCGTTCTTTATACCGGAAGAAATGTTTTATGGCGGTCACCCCGATTCCACAGCAAGAATACAGGAAGCATTAAAAAATCCCGATACCGTCGGGAACTATGTTGATGAGCTGAAAGCACTTGACAAAGAATATCAGCAGAATCGAGATATAATGAGGTTTCACTTTTACAAGCCGTCACGGGTGCTTGGTATTGTCAAAGAGCTTCAATGTCATCGGACTGAATACAAGGCAGCCGCCGATTATAGCTTTTCTTCCAGACGTTTTATAACCGAGGATAACAAGAATGACGCTGTATTAAGCGGGACAGGCTATCGGAGCGGTAAGTTTGAGGTCTTGAAGTTCTTTTCAGAGCCGCATACCAAAAAGGAAAGAGCTGATTATCTTAAAAAGAAAAGCGGTATTTATTCGGGTTTTGGTTCAAGAGGAGTTGATATAACTCGTGAAAGCAAGGGTATTACCTTTTCTCTCGGAGAGAAAAACGATTCTTTTGCCGAAGTCCATATAAAATGGACGGAAGCGGCTGACATTGTTTCAAAGCTGATAGCGCAGGGACTTTATATCACGCAGGATGACATTAACGAGCATATTATAGACTGTAAAGATATAGTGCTTAACAGGGACGGTTTATTTAGTGCCGAAAGAATAGCCGAAGCAAAGGCTTTCCTTGAAAAGTACGGTGTTGAAATACCCGAAACTACCCCCGCTGTGACCGAAGAAGAACCGGAAAAATCCGATATTGACGAGATCACGGACGATACAGAAACCGCCTACAATGAGCCCGCTGCCGATATGCCGGAGAATGACGAGGCTGAAACGCCCGAATTATCTGTTGTTGAGCAGTTCCGCGCAAAGACTGACGAAATGTTCAATCCCTTGCCGAGCGTGGATAATGCGTCTGATATTGAGGATATTGTCCGCTTTCACGCCGAACAGGTTTTGCAAGAGTGCGGAATGGACGCAGAGGTCGTTGACGTGGCTCTTATCGGCTCTCGGTGTCGTGGACTTGAAAACGACAAGTCTGATATAGACGTAGTTGTCGAGATCAACGGTGACTATGATGAAGATGAACTTTTCAGCCTGCTGCACGATGAGCCGCTTGAAATAGACGGTATTTCGATTGATATAAACCCTATAACACAGCTTGAAACGGGTACGCTTGAAAGCTATTTGCCTTTGGTCGAGCGCTATCTTACCGAGAAAGCCGAGAGAATGGGGATTACAGCCTCGGAAAAGGAACAGACAAGCGAAATATCAGATGATTTCTCCGGCGATGAGGAATATAAGCTCAAAGTCGGTGATGTTATACAGCTTGACGACGGTACGTTTCAGATAGAGAATATCGAGGAAAGTGCAGTCGGCAGAGGTCTGAAATATGAGTTGCGCGATCTCGGAAGTATATATCCTGTATTCCGCCTTGAATATGAGGACGAGCTATATGAGCGCGGATTTGCTCTTGTCGAAGAAGCGTCTGCTGAAAAGGTATGGGAAAATACAGAACAGGGTCTTGCGTCCGATGAAAAAGGCTCGGAAAGTGCAGAAGAAGGTCTCGGCGGCGATACCGGAGAAGTCAAGCTACAAAGCATAGTCATTGACCTTACGCCCCGTGAGATACCGAATATCTCCAAAGTGCCCGAAATGACAGGCGAAAAGCACGATTTTGTCATAACGGACGAAAACCTCGGTGCCGGAGGCGCAAAGGCTAAGTACAGGGCGAATGTGGACGCTATTAAGCTGATGAAAACGCTTGAAAGCGAAAACCGCTATGCTACCCCCGATGAACAGGAAGTACTTTCGCGCTATGTCGGTTGGGGCAGCTTGCCGCAGGCGTTTGACGAAAACAACAGCGGTTGGTCTGCGGAGTATGTGGAGCTGAAAAGTCTGCTGACCGAGGACGAGTACAGAAGCGCTATGGGAACTACCCTGAACGCGCACTATACTTCTCCTACGGTAATTAACGCTATCTATGAGGGACTGCAAAATCTCGGATTCAAGGGTGGCAATGTGCTTGAGCCTGCTATGGGTGTCGGTAACTTCTTCGGTGCTATGCCGGAAGATATGCGTGAGAGTAAACTTTTCGGCGTAGAACTTGACAGCGTTTCGGGACGGATAGCGAAGCAGCTCTATCAGACAGCGGATATTCGTGTACAAGGCTTTGAAACAACTAAATTCCCCGATAACTTCTTTGATGTGGCAGTCGGCAATGTGCCTTTCGGCTCGTATCAGTTATCCGAAAAGAGGTATGATAAGCTGCATTTGAGCATACACGACCATTTCTTCGCAAAGGCACTCGACAAGGTTCGCGCGGGCGGTGTTGTGGCTTTCGTCACTTCCAAAGGAACACTTGATAAGCTCAATCCGAAGTTCCGCAAGTATCTCGCGCAAAGAGCGGAGCTTGTCGGTGCTATACGCTTGCCGAACAATGCTTTTCTCGCCAATGCCGGAACAGAGGTAACTTCCGATATAATCTTCCTGCAAAAGCGCGAGAAAATGCTTGATATAGTTCCCGATTGGGTAGAACTTGGCAAAACCGCTGATGGAGTGCCTGTCAACAAGTATTTTGAACAGCATCCCGAAATGATACTTGGCACTATGAAACAAGGTGTGGAGTTTTCTTTATACGGAAATCCCGATGAAACGGCTTGTGTGCCTATCGAGGGCGCTGATCTGAAAGAACAGTTAAGGGCGGCGATAGCGAATATTCAAGGGCAGATACCCGAAGTCGAGATCGAGCGTGAGGACGGCGAAAAGGAGATAAAGAGCATACCCGCCGATGTGAGCGTTAAGAACTTCTCCTATACGGTCATTGACGGCGACATCTATTTCCGTGAAAACAGCAGAATGTTCCTCAAAGACGATCTGCCGAAGGCAACAGCAGACAGAATAAAGGCTATGGTCGAGCTGCGCGACTGCGTAAGACAGCTTATAGACTATCAGGTAGCGGAATACCCCGACGAATATATCCGCAAGGGGCAGGCAGAGCTTAACAGGCTGTATGATGCTTTCAATGCGAAGTATGGTCTGATAAACGACAGCGCCAATTCAAGGGCGTTCTCCGAGGACAGTTCCTATTATCTGTTATGCTCTCTCGAAGTCCTTGACGAGAACGGTAAACTTGAACGCAAGGCTGATATGTTCACAAAGCGCACTATAAAGCCGAAAGTTGAGATAACGAGCGTTGATACAGCGTCCGAGGCTCTCGCGGTGTCCATTGCAGAGAAAGCAAAGGTAGATATGCCGTTTATGATGCAGCTCACGGGCAAATCCGAGGAACAGATAGCGTCCGACCTTTCGGGCGTTATTTATCTCAATCCGCTTCATCTCACCAATGCCGATGAGCCGAAATATGTTACGGCAGATGAATATTTGTCCGGTAATATCCGCGAGAAGCTCGAAACGGCACAGAGGGCGCTCGATCTGAACGGCGACGCTTTCGCTGTCAATGTTGAAGCCTTGCAGGAGGCTATGCCTAAACCGCTGACCGCAAGCGAGATAGATGTTCGCCTCGGCGCTACTTGGATAGACCCAGCCGATATTCAGCAGTTTATGTTTGAAACGCTCAAAACGCCCCGTATGTTTCATCAGTCTTTGGAAGTTGAGTTCTGCAAGGCTACTTCCGAATGGCATATAAGCAACAAAAGCTG
>JAGBLA010000111.1 GCA_017635675.1 Ruminiclostridium sp. | reverse complement strand
TTGATGACGGTGCCGCAACTCAGACTATCATCGACCTTAACGGCGCTACACTCGCGACCATAGCTGCCGCCGGTGACGACGGAACAGTTACTTTCGGCGAGATGCAGGTTCAGAAGTGGTGGAACTGCGACGAGGCTAACGCTAAGGTAACAGCTATCAGATTCCTCGACGCATCCGGCGCTGTTGTAGCTGAGCTCACCTACGGAGCAGCAGAAGCAGCTCCCGCAGAGGAGACCGTTACAGCAGGTGACGTTGAAGCCGCAGCAGAGAGCACAAAGGGCTCGCCCGATACAGGTATCGAGGACGTTGCAGTAGTTGCAGGTCTTGCAGCAGTTGCCGCAGGTGCGGTGGTTGTTGCTAAGAAGAGAAAGTAAGCTAATGACAGGAATGACCTCTCCCGCAGGGAGGGGTCATTTTTATGTGACAAGAAAACAGCGGCTCCGTTGACGGAGCCGCTGTCTCCTTTCCCGCACTATTGCGCGGGGCGGATATATAAAAAGCGGAAAAGCCGGTCTTTACGTCCCGGGACAAGGCGGCACCGGAGCTGTTCATGAGCGCGGACGCTACTCCGGTGATTTCCGCTTTTTTATACTATATGCGCAAACGGGCTTTCGTGATGTTGTCCGTGCGGTCTTTGAAAAGCGCACTTTACGGCGGGACAAACTTTTTTCGGAAAAACGCTTTATTTTTGCGGAGATATGTGATATAATACATATAACTATGTACCAAGCCCATTCAGGAGATGAGAAAATGACATTCGAGGAGAAGCTGAACAGAGCAAAAAGCGGCAGCCGCGCGGCATACGAGTCACTTTGTCTTGATTCCGCGGACAAGCTGTTCACCGCAGCGCTGATATCGCTGAAAACAGAGAGCGAGGCACGCGGCGCTGTAATAGCGGCTGTAAATGACGGAGCGTCGGGGATAACAAGGATAAGGGACGAACGTCATCTGCGTTCATGGCTTGTCCACGAGCTTACTAAAAACACAGTTGACAGGCTCAAAGCGCTCAAGGCAAGCGGTACGGTATATACCGCGTCGGGAGTTTTCGCGGAAACAGGCAAGCTTCCCGATGTGGAAAGGCTCGTGTTCGCGGTATGGGCGGTTTTCGGCTACGGCGAGCGGGAAATATCGGTATTGACGGGAATGTCCGGCGAAGCGGTGGCGGAGAAGCTAAGATCTGCCCGTCAGCACCTCGGCACCGCTTACGGCAGTATAATCGACGCGGCAGCGGGCTGCAAAGCTCCCGCGTCTCTGCGCGAGAGGTTTTCGGGATTTGATGAAGCGGCAGCAGCAGCGGAGAGCGAAATAAAGCAGCAGCCGCAGGATGAAACGCCCGAGCCCCGGTCCGTACCGGAAAAGCCGCAGGGATCTGAAGAACAGGATATCGCGGAAGTGCCGGTAGATACCGGCGTGCTTGAACTGCCGGAAAACATAGAAGAAACGGTGTTCAGCGAAGAAGAAACGCCTTATGACGAGAATGACGGGGAGCCCGAAAGCGAAGAAACCGACGGAGACGAACAGGTCTTCGAGCCCGACGAGCCGGAGGATATGCCGCTCAATGCTGAGACCTTCATTGCGGTGGTATCTGCCGAGAAGATGAAAGGCAGCGAGTTTCTGCGCCTTATCGGCAATACGCGCATAAGCAACAGCGCTTACCACGAGATAGAGCAGAATCCCCGTCTAACGAAAAAGCGCCTTATAGAGCTGCTTGAACAGTCTCAGCTCACCGAAAACGACTATTACAAGCTTCTCACAGCGATAAAAGACCGACGCGAGGTGCTCGACGCCAAGGAGGAGAACCGCCTTGTGCTTGAACGGGCGGGACTTTACGACGGCTCCCGCCGCAGCGGAGGAAGAAGAAGGCACAGGGAAAAGCCGAAGACCGAGCTTGAAATGGCTATCGGCATTACAGACAGCAAGCCTGTACAGCCTCTTACCTTTGAGGAAAGCAAGACCCCCGAGACGGATATTGACTACCAGCTTCAAAATTCAAAGGGAACATTTTCACACCCCGGTTATTACCATGACCATAAAGTCTCAGTCAAGGAGAACAGGACAAGCCTCGAGGCAGCGGTCAAGCCCGAAGATACTGATACGGAGCAGGACAGCCCCATGAGCCACGCGGCGCTGCACGACCTGTTCGACGAGCATAACGACGAGCCGATAGACCCGTTCGCGGCGATAGCTGCCAATGAAACGGGAATACAATCGAAGCCCGACCGCATAGATATCCGTAAGGAAGAATGGGAAAAGGCAGATAAAGAAAAGCCTGCCGAGGAGCAGCCGGAGCCTTCGCCAAAGACCTTCACATTGGAGTTCGACGCGGCAAAGACCGCCGAGATAAGCGTGGATACCCGACCGTTCGACGCGATAGACCCTGATGCTCAGCCCGCTCCCGCGGGATTTGATCCGTTCGCACACAGTGACGATATTTATAAACCCGAAGAAACCGACGACCAGCCGGAAATAGTCACAACACCTGTGACGGACGGTATATCCGTTACACAGATAATCCGCGACCACGCCATAGGTGAGAAGGTCACGGACGAGCAAGCAGATATAAGTCTCGGTATAAAGCCCGATGATGTCATGCTGACATTTGAAAGAGACGGCGGCACCGACACGAAGGAAACCGAGAGTCTCGAATTTACGGAAGAGATAGGAAAAACCGACGAGTCAGCGTTTACGCCGGTGCTTTCCGACGGACAGGAGCCTGTGCAGGCTGACGAAGCGGCTGAAGACACGGACGATGACGAAGTGTTCGATCTCGGCACGGAGGAAGACGACATGACGCCGATATCTCCGGTGGCGGAAGGCGCAATGCCCGTAAACCTCGATGTGGGGACAGACCTGCCCGGTGACGACGATGACGACGAGGAGGATGATGATGAGGAACCCGAGGGATCCTTTGACGAAGCTCCGAGACGGCGGTACAAGGGCAACGAGTATTTCATAGACGACAACGAGTATTACGAAGGCGTGAACCGCGGCAAGATCGCGGCTTGTGCGGTTTTCGCGTCACTGCTGATAGCAGGCTGTGTGGGAATGAAACTGATACCGCAGAGTTCAGCCGAAACTCCCGCCGCTGTGACGGAGCAGACGGAAGAAGCTCCCGCAGCAGCCGAGACTGCGGCAGACACTGAAACGCTCCCCGCGGCAGATGACATTTTCACGAGAGAAGCTGCGCTTGTAAAGCTCGCGTCGCTTTCCGACCTCACGACAGCTTACGATAACAGCACAGCGGAAGCTCCCTCAAAGACCGAATACCTCAGTGTGACGGGCGCTCCGTTCGACACCGATATGATTACGGACATCGGCAAGTGCGGAGCGGTGTTCACCGACACCACCGCCTACATATATTCCCGCAGTGAGCAGCTTTTCCGTGCAGTGAACCTTACCGGTGAGCCGGAGGAGCCCGCGGCAGCGGAAGATGCGGAAACCGCAGAAGCCGCGGAGCCTGCGGGGGAAAATGTGTTCCGCATAAGCCCCGAGAGCATATACGCCTGCACCGCAATTGACGGAGACCTGTATGTAGTATGCGCACCGGAGAATGTGGAAAATGCCACCTGCGTGCGCGTGTTTGCCCCTGATATGTCGGAAAAGGACGAATATCTGCTTAGCGGAGTTTACTGCGGTGCGGGAAAGGTGAACGGCAGGCTCGTGACAGCCTCCTGCACAGGCAACGGAAAGCCCTACTATGCCGAAAACGGCTATGCACATGACCTCGAAGCAGCGGATATATACGCGATAGAGGGCGCAAAGCACGGCGCTGTGCATCTGATATACGAGGTGGGCGGCAGCAAGCCCCTTGCGATAGCGGGAGGTACGTCGTACAGCACTCCTGCCAACCCCCATGTGAGCTTCGGAGCCGACGGGATAACGCTTGTGACCGCGGACGGCGATGTCACATACACGGTCGATATTACAAATGACCTTACGGCAGCGGCAGCCCACGCATACAAAGGCTGCGCTTTCAGCGCGGACTGCGCGGGGCATGACGGCATGATAGGCGCGGACGCTCAGAACGGTCTGACAGCATACAAGAACGGCAGACTTGTGGCAGTCCCCGATGTAACGCCGATATCCGTTGCCTGGTCCGAGGGCGGCATAGCATACGTTGTGGCGCGGCAGAACTCCGACGGACAGAAAATGCTCTACGGTTTCGATATGAGCGGCAGCGAGCCGGTCAATGCCGGGATAGCCGCCGACGATATCTACACATCGGTACTTCGCAAAGCAGGGAACAGTCTTGCGGGCGTAAAGGCAGAGCCCTCACCCGACGGCGAGCGCGCGGGACTTCGGCTGTCGCTGTACAGCTACGACGGGAAACTTACGGAAACGGCATATTCGATAATCGAGCTTGACCGTGCTACCGCGCGTGAAAATCTGAAATACCTCAGCAGCCCCGCCGAGACGGATATAGGTATGCTTG
Source organism: Ruminiclostridium sp. (assembly GCA_017635675.1). Taxonomy (GTDB): domain Bacteria; phylum Bacillota; class Clostridia; order Oscillospirales; family Ruminococcaceae; genus Ruminiclostridium_E. The sequence goes on along the minus strand of JAGBLA010000111.1, from coordinate 9,297 downwards.
CCGCCGACGAAAAAGGCACTCTCTTCGCGGTGCCGACAGTGTATTTTGACGGGTTCTCCGAGGTTGAGCGCGTGGTGGTACTGAGCTACGACGGCACAACATTCACACAGACTGCTGAGCTTGTCACTTATGATGAAAAGTCTCCCGTGCTGTGCCCGTACATACGCGACGGAAAAGTGTACGTTATTTCGGGCGAGAAAATTACAGAGATACCCATGAATGAATAAAAATATGACCCCTGCGGAAAACAGGGGTCATATTGTATATTGCGGATATAGATATACGCGCAGTAATGCTATTTTACGGAGGTCTGCGGGTCATTGTCGGGAGCAGCGTCCTTTTCGGGTTTCGCGTCCTGCTGCTCGGGGTCTTCGGGGAGAACGGGTATCTCCTCATCGTCCTCAGCGGCAGTATCATCGCCGACATCGGTATTGTCCTCCTCAGCCTGCTGTATCTGCGGCAGGTCGGTCGTATCGTACTGCGGGTCGGCGTATGTCCCGCCGGCACCGTAGCGCTCCGCCGCATATACAAGCACGAGATAGCAGTCGGTAAGCTCCTCGTAGGTCGCCTCGCGTACAGCGTACAGTTCCTGCTCGTTTAAGAACGATTTAATCTTGTCTATAAGTCCAACTCTGCCTACACTTGACAGATCGTATATTTCTTGCAGGGTAAGGTTTACGCGCATTTTCTCGAACGCCGAGTCGAGCGCCCCGTTCTCGTCGCTATATACCACGGGCAGGACGGTCTGTATGGTCTGATGCTGTACGCCCTTTTCGTCGATCGTGAAACTGTCGGAGTACACAAGCTCCTCGGCGCGCACAAACTCAAATCCCTTTTGTTTCAGCTCGGTGAGCAGCTCGGGCAGCGCTTCGACCGCTGCCGGGCTGTCATTATGGAATAGGAGGATCGACCCCGACGCGGTGCTGTCGAGTATGCGTTTTCTGACCGAGAACGCGTCGGGGTCGTCAAGATCTCTGCTATCGACCGACCACTGCACAGGCGTGATACCCATTCCCTCAAGAGTGGTGAGGGTCTTGTCGTCGTAATCCGCGAAGGGCGCACGGTGAAGTGCGGGCTCGATTCCCGTGAGGGTCTTTATCTTCGCGGCGGCTGACTTGGTATCGGCAATAAGGTCGTTGATGTTCATACCTTTTATATGTATGTTCGTATCCGTGAGGTTCTGGACGGAGTGTCCCGCAGCGCTCATACTGCGGACTGCGGCGGGGTGCTCGGTGCAGAATTCCCCCGTAACGAAGAATGTGGCTTTTGCGCCTGCCGCGGATAGTATTTCGAGCAGGCGGTCGGTATCGCTGTCGCCCCATGCGCAGTTGAATGTGAGGGCTATCCTGTTATCGCCCCGCTCAACGCTGCACACGGGCTTTCTGCCGGTATCGGCGGAGGCTGTCACCGACCCTGCAACGGCGAAAACTATCAGCAGGGCGACAGTAATAGCTCCGAGAACTGCCGCGATGATTCGAAGTATCTGTTTTCTTGTCATAGTGTATATTACCATAGCGATTATACCCTTTCGTAGGTGTTTGTCTGTTTTATATTATTCCGAAATTGTCCCTGATATGCCTTACGCGACAAAATAATTTTCATGTTTCGGTGTGCTGTGAACAAAATGTAGTGAAAATACATATTACAGAATGTTGATTTTTGTATAAAATGTGGAAATATGTAAAAATAACAAAGAAATGTTATATTTCCTATTTACTTTTAACGTGAAAAGTGTTAATATATTAACAGCGAAATACTTTATCATAATGCCAAACCTCTGACAATATATCCAAACCGGAAAGGCTCCCCGTGCGCAAACGCGTATGGGGAGCCTTTCTGTTACGTTTAAGCCGCTGTATTTCGCGCAGTAAAATATTTATGTAAAAGGCTTTGTTATCAACAAAAAGTATAAAAACAATCTACCTTTTTTGAGGTCTGCCCCCTTGACATTTTAAGAATATGTTGTTATAATAACTATATCAACTATGTCAGCACCTGATTTAGTTTGATACGTAAATCAAATGACATACCTCTCCGGTATGAGAAAGGAGCGACCGATATGGGAAAATTTGTTATCAGCCGCACAACAACAGGTTTTACTTTTGGACTTAAAGCCGCCAACGGTGAAATGATCGCGACCGGAGGTGAAGTATATTCAAGCCTTGATTCAGTTAAAGCCGGGGTAAAGAGTGTCGAGACCAACGCGCCCGAAGCCGCAGTCGAGGATCATACCATAGAGGGTTATCAGACTCAGAAAAACCCGAAATTCGAGATCTACAGCGATAAGGCGGGTGAGTTCCGTTTCCGTCTTAAAGCAAGGAACGGACAGATAATCGCGGTAAGTGATGGCTATACCTCAAAGGCAAACTGCAAGAACGGTATCGAAAGCGTCAAGAAAAACTCCGTCAATGCGACAGTCATTGAGCCCGCACCCGAGGAATAAATATCAGATACAAAGCTCCCGCGTAAAGCGGGAGTTTTTTTTGCGCTTCTCATAGGCAATATGCACAACATTGTTCCAGCATCACAGCATATTATGTGCAAATGCTACAAATATCGCATATTCTGAAAATTTTTTCAAAAAAACGTGTCACTTTTTACCCTCCCGCAGCGTTTTATATTACAGAAGCACAAAATCGCCCCCTACAAAGGCATAACAAGTGCGTTCCCGCAAAATGGGAAGGAAAGGAAGTATGTAAAATGAAATTCAAGCGTGCAAGCGCGGCTGTGCTCGCAGCCGCATTGTCCGCATCCTCAATGGGCATTTACTCCTTCGCGGAGGAGGACGCGGCAATGAAAACAGCCCTTACCTATGTAAAACAGCGTATAGATATCCCCGAGACTTTCACCGAGTTCTCCTACCGGACATCTACCGACAACAACAGCACCCAGTACCGCTTCACATGGCGGGAAAACAACGATAACGGCTCGAACGGCAGCATCAGCGTAAACATCACCGGCAAGGTCATCAAGAGCGTGAACATCTACAAGCCCGCCGAAACGAGTGCGGATGACGATGTGTGGATCGAGGAAAGCTCCTCGTCATTCGCAAAGCTCTCCGACGCGATGATCAGAAAAGCCTGCATGAAATACATAAAGGAGATAAACCCCTCTATCTACAAGGATCTGAAGGTAAACGAGGATTCGCTCTATATCTCGCTCTGGGGCAGCGACGCAACGCTAAGCTTCGCCCGCACCTATAACGGCATCCCCGTCACCAACCAGAGCGGCTCTGTCACCGTGAACAAGGACACGGGCGAGCTTATCCGCTACAATCTGTACTGGACAAACGGCGCGGGATTCTCCGACGCAAAGGACGCTATCTCCGTTGAGAAGGCGCAGGCGGCGTACAAGAGCCTGTTCCCCATTGAGAAGGTATATACCCTCGAATACGACTGGGAGAACAAAAAGTACATTCCGCACCTCATCTACCGTCAGACAAAGACGGGACAGATAAACGCGTTCACCGGAAAGCTCTCGACCTTCGACGACTACGGAAGCTATGATAACGGCTCCGACGATGTGGCAGCAGTCGAAATGGAGACCGCCGACATTGCGGACGATGACGCCGATGTAAATCCCACAGCGGGCGCGGGCAAGGCTGTGACGTTCAGCGCGGACGAGGTAGCAAAGCTTGAAAAGGAAGGTACTCTCATAAAGGCTGACGACGCTCTGAAAAAGCTGCGTGACATGAATATATTCAGCATTCCCGCACAGGCGGAGGTTACATATCAGAACTGCTATTTCAACGAGCAGCTCGGCTATTACATCAGAGATATTCAGTTCACAGGCAAGGACAAGAGATACATCGACCTGAACGGCGAAGAAAAGATACTCGCGGTAGATGCCGCGGGGCTCGACCTGCCCGAAGAGTACAATATCTGGGGCAGCTTCTCTATCAACGCCGAAACAGGCGACCTGCGCAGCTTCTACTCCAATTCCTACGACAACGGTTCAAGCATGGACGAAAGCTACGACAAAAAGGCGAACGAGATATTCGCAAAGCTGCTTGACAAGAACTTCAAGGACGACTTCGGAACAGTAGAAAAGACCTACGAGAGCAAGGTATATTCAAAGTACGACAGCAATACAGGCAAGCCCGTGGGCGACCCGCGCATAACCTCCAAGACATACAGCGCGAACCGCAAGGCGTATGATATCACCTGCATAAACGAGAACGTGAGCCTTACTATCGCGAACACAGGCTATGTGACCTCGTTCAGCAGCACATACCGCCCCGATGTTACCTACCCTAAGCCCGAGAACATAATAAGTGCCAACAAGGCGTACAAGAACTTCTTCAAGGAAGTTCCGCCGGAGCTTAAATACCGCTGCGCATACCGCACCGACACCAAGAAGGTAGTGACCGCGCTGGTTTACTCCACCGAAAGAACACTTCTTATCGACGCGTTCACAGGCAAGCGCGTGAACTATAACGGCAGCGTGTACAACGAAAACGAGGATAAGGGCGATTACACCGACCTCGAAAACAGCAAGTACAAGAAGTACGCAGAAAAGCTGAAAAAGTACGGTATCACGCTCATGGACAAGAGCGGAAAGCTCAGCGAAAACGAGACGATCACCGCCGAAGATTTCAGGTTCCTTCTGGGCTGGCTCGGCAATTACAACACCTATCGTACCGTAAAGGCAGTCAAGAACGATGAAAAGCTCAGCCGCCAGACAGCAGCGTACATTATAGTAAGCTCAAAGTACGGCGACGAGATACCCAATATCAAGGATCTCTTCAAGGCTAAGTTCAGCGACGTTCCCGAGGACAGTAAGTATTTCGGCTATATCGTTCTCGCTGACGCGGCGGGACTTTTGGAGGGCAGCGGCGATAAGTTCGCTCCCACAGCCGCATTCACCAGAGGCGAAGCGCTGAAATTCATTTACAGCGTCCTCTCCAAATAACGACACCTCTCATAAAAATATCTCTATCTCAAACAGCGAAGCCGCGGAAACGTAATGTTTCCGCGGCTTTGCTGCATATATCGGGCGGGGAGTTTACGCTCCCCCTGCCCGTGCTTTGTATTCAATTAACCGAGAATTACCTCTACCTCGTGCGTGCCGTTTGCAAACGCGGGGATAAGGCAGCCGTCAACAGGCTTTCCGTCAACCGTCATGGACTTGACGCCGCTCGATACGTGGTCGGGGTTCTTGACGGAGATGTTGTATGTCGCGCCTCTGAACAGTCTTGAAATTTTGAAGCCGTCCCAAGCCTTAGGAATGGAGGGGCTTATCTCAAGTCCGTCGTACTTCGGCTTGACACCGAGAATATACTGTGAGATAGCGACAAAGTTCCATGCCGCGGTACCCGTGAGCCAGCTGTTCTTTGCCTCGCCGTGTCTCGGAGCGTCCTTGCCTGCGATCATCTGCGCGTAAACATACGGTTCTGTTCTGTGCAGGTCGGAGTGTTCCTCGCGGAATGCGGGAGCTATCTTTGAGTAATACTCGAAAGCCTTGTCTCCGTGTCCCACAGCAGCCTCGGCGCACATGATCCACGCGTTGTTGTGGCAGAAGATACCTGCGTTCTCCTTGTATCCGGCGGGATATGTGGAGATCTCGCCGTACTGTATATAATAGTGAGTAAATGCGGGGTTGTTGAGCACAAGACCGTGATCGGAATTGAGGTACTTGTCAACGCTGTTGAGGGTCTTGATGTCATCGCCTGTCTCCTTGCCGAGACCTGCAAGAACGCAGAAGCCCTGGGGCTCGATGAATATCTTGCCCTCCTCGCACTCGTGGGAGCCGACCTTGTTGCCGTTATGGTCATAAGCACGCAGGAACCACTCGCCGTCGAAGCCGTACTTCATCGTAGCTTCCTTCATCTTCGCGATCTCTGCTTCGGCGCGCTTTGCCTCTTCCTCGTCGCCCTTCAGTCTGCACATAGCCGCGTACTCTGGGCCTATGAAGCAGAACATACCAGCGATCATCACGGATTCGGCTATCTGGCTGTAGAACGGCGGATCCTTGAACATTTCCTTGTTGTTGTAGGTCTGGAAGCTCTCGCCGGGCTTATCCGAGAAGCAGGACAGGTTCAGGCAGTCGTTCCAGTCTGCGCGTCCGCTCAGCGGCAGTCCGTGCGGGCCGACCTTCTTCACAACGTGGTTGAAGGCTCTCTTCATGTGGTCGAGCATGGACGCAGCCTTGCTGTCGTCGTTCTCGTAAGGCACTACCTCGTCGAGTATCGACTTGTCGCCTGTTTCCTTGATATAAGCAGCCACCGCGAGTATCATCCACAGCGGGTCATCGTTGAAGTTCGAGCCGAGCTCGTGGTTGCCCTTCTTTGTGAGGGGCTGGTACTGGTGGTAAGCGCCGCCGTCCTCAAGCATCGTAGCCGCGAGGTCAAGCACACGCTCTCTTGCGCGCTCGGGGATCTGGTGAACGAAACCGAGGAGATCCTGGTTGGAGTCGCGGAAGCCCATTCCTCTGCCGATACCGCTCTCAAAGTAGGAAGCGGAGCGGGACATATTGAATGTGACCATGCACTGGTACTGGTTCCAGATGTTGACCATTCTGTTGACCTTCTCGTCGGGGGAGTCAACATGGTACTGACAGAGCAGGTTGTCCCAGTAAGCCTTCAGCTCGGCAAACAGCTTGTCAGCCTTTTCCGTGGTGTCGCACATAGCGATCATCTCATGAGCCTTGGACTTGTTGATGATGTTCTTTGTGGAGTTTGCGGTGGTGATTATCTTGTCGTCGGGGGTGAGGTCGGGAGCGAACTTCTGATCTGCGGGCATCTCAACGTATCCGAGCACGAATACGAAATCCTTGCTCTCGCCTGCTTCGAGGCTTACGTCGATGTAGTGGGACGCGATCGGCGACCAGCCGTCAGCCACGGAGTTGTTGGGCGAGCCCTGCATAACTGTCTGCGGCTCACCGAAACCGTTGTACAGTCCGAGGAAGCTCTCGCGGTCTGTATCGAAACCGCTTATTCTTGTGTTTACGGAGTAGAACGCGAAGTGGTCACGTCTCTCCTTGTATTCGGTCTTGTGGTAGATAGTGCTGCCCTCTATCTCGACTTCGCCTGTATTGAAGTTGCGCTGGAAGTTGGTGGAGTCGTCCTGTGCGTCCCAGAGGCACCATTCGAGGAAGCTGAACAGCTTGACGGACTTGAAAGCGCCTGTCTTGTTGGTGATAGTTACCTTCTGTATCTCGCCGTTGAAGTTCTGGGGAACGAAGAAAGTCACCTTTGCTTCGATGCCCTTGGACTCACCCTTTATAATGGTATAGCCCATACCGTGGCGGCACTCATAGCTGTCGAGGTCGGTCTTTACGGGTGACCAGCCGGGGTTCCACACATGACCGTCATCATTTATATAGAAATAGCGTCCGCCCATATCAACGGGAACGTTGTTATAGCGATAGCGCGTGATGCGGCGAAGTCTTGCGTCCTTGTAGAAGCTGTAACCGCCTGCTGTATTGGAGATAAGCGAGAAGAAGCCCTGGGTTCCGAGGTAGTTTATCCACGGGTAAGGGGTCTTTGGCGAGGTGATGACGTACTCCTTGTTGGCGTCATCGAAGTAACCGAATTTCATTGGTTTTACCAGTCCTTTCTTTGAGAGGCGTCCGAGTTGTCGAATGGACACACCTTAACATGATACATCAATTATATATTATTTTGCCGAAAATATCAATATATGTAAACGATTCCAAAAAATTTTACAATTATTACAATCTTGTGCAAGAAATTTTGTGCAGTATGACAGTTGGCTAAATGTCCCATATTATGTTATAATTATTCTGCGACATAACACATTTGAATATTTACAGAATATGCCATGCATATTTCATGCTTAAAGACCGCACTTTACTTCGGTAAAAGTGCAGGCGTTTTTCGTGCGGTTTTTTAAGCGTGAAAATGTGTTGTGTCGCAGCAATTCAGGCTTGTATTTTTACGGTGCGCAGCTTGAATTGCTGCGCACTTTTTGTTTTGCACCGAATATTTACACTTTGGAGGATTCGATGTATGACTTATGTTGAGAACATGATATGTGATCTCAAAAAAGAGAAGAACGGTATTTATCTATACGGTGCAGGGGTAGTTGCAGATATAATAAGAAAGCGGCTTGAAAAGAACGGTATTGAAATATCGGGATATCTTGTTGATGAAAAGTATATTCCGCTCGACGAAAGCAACAGATATATTGACGGAAAAAGGATATTTGCCAAGAAAGAACTGGATAAGGATTCGGCGGTTGTTCTCGCAATACAGAAGGGCTTGCACGAATCGTCTGATATCAGTACCATTGCCGATTTCAGTTCGAGATATATTTTTGATCCTATTGGTTTTGTTCATGGCGCTTATGATGACACAATGCTCATTGACCACAAAGAACGGTTCTGCGGTCTTTACGAAAAAATGAGTGATTTTGAATCGAGAGAATCTCTGCTTTTGTTTATATCTCAGAAACTGTCCGGAATGTACACAAAACCGTATTCACATTCTCCGGAGTATTTCGATGAAAGAATAATTGTTCCGGGAGACAACGAAACATTTATTGACTGCGGCGCATATACAGGAGACAGCTGCATAGGCTTTTTCGAGTTTCTCAAAAGGAACAATATCAAAACATACAATAAATGCGTTGCATTTGAACCGGATCCGGAAAACTTCCGCAAAATGGAGAAAAATCTGAAATTTTACAAAAACATTGAAATGCTGAACGCCGGCGCTTATGACAAAAAAGACGTTCTGCATTTTTCTCCGGGCAAAGATATGGGCTCGCGTCTTGATTCGGCGGGAAAAATATCCGTAAATGTTGATTCTATTGATAATGTTCTGAACGGAGAAGAAGCGACCATAATAAAAATGGACATTGAAGGTGCGGAACTGAGCGCGCTGAAGGGTGCAGAGAAAACTATAAGAAAGTATAAGCCGAGATTAGCTATATGCGTTTACCACAAGACCGATGACCTGCTGACCATACCCGATTATATATTAAGCATTAATCCGGATTATAAGCTTTATTTCAGAAATTATTGCGCCCAGTCATGTGATGCGATACTTTATGCGGTGTGATACTGAATAAGCGCCATATTTCCATAAAAAACAACATCAAATCCCTTGATTTTTGTAAAATTTTACAAATTTCAAGGGATTTTTTTTATTTCCGCGATATTGAAAAAAAGCCGGTGATGTGATATACTAAAATACAGGGTACCTCTAAAAACCGCTTTGAAAAGAGAAAATGAGATAGCTGCGTCGGATACAAGGAAAGCCGACGAAGCCGGGCTGGCGCCCGGTTAGGAGGTTTGACGCAGTAGACGGCGTGGATAGCTCTTTTTCTCTCAAAT
>JAGBLA010000110.1 GCA_017635675.1 Ruminiclostridium sp. | reverse complement strand
CTTCTGCCCAGCAGGCGGCTCCCGCACCCGCGCCGGCTCCCCAGCCCCAGTATCAGCAGCAGCAACAACAGCAGTATCAGCAGCAGTATCAGTACCAGCAGCAGTATCAGCAGGCTGCGCCAAATCAGTACGACCATACCGCTGAATTTGAAGCAAAGGATATCTCCGATAACAAGATATTCGCTATGGCTTGCTACATACTCGGATTTATCGGTATCATCATCTCGCTTCTTGTGGGAAAAGAGTCGAAATATGCAATGTTCCATGTAAGACAGGCGCTCAAGCTCCAGATCACATCGATCCTCTGCACTATCCTTATGATAGTTCCGATACTCGGCTGGATAGCTGCTCCTATCTGCATACTTATCGTCGAGATACTCAGTATCATCGCATTCTTCCAGGTATGCGGCGGCAAGGCAAAGGAACCCGCTATCGTGCGTTCGTTCCCGTTCATGAAGTAAAAGCTCAGAAATATGAAAAGCTCCGGTCATTGTTCCGGAGCTTTTTTGTATAAAAAACAAATTTCCGCAGATAATAAGTACGCATTGAGAAATGCGCAACTAAAATTTACTTTCTGACAAGGACAGTAAATGACGATCTGAAAGGAAATGATATATCATGAAGCTGAAAAAGCTGATACTTGCGGGGGTTCTCGCGGCTCTGACATTCTGCGCGGCAAGCTGCGGAAACAACAATGACAGACCCGGCGGCACTTCGGGAACTACCACCACTCCCCCCACCTCGGCGACGACTACCACCACAACAAGCATGACTACAACTGCCGACACCATGGACGGCGAGTATGACGCGGGCAAGGACGGTATCGTCACCGAGGACGGTGAAGAAGATATGCCCGACAGCGGCAGCCCCGCTGACAGCAGTGACACGGAAAGCTCCGTGAAAAAGGACGAGGCGGCATTTGCCTCGTCATACATCGGCACAACTGCCCTGAAAGAGACTAAGATAGGCTGGGGTCTCGGCAAGGAGCGCGACGGCAACAACCGTCCCATTGACGCGGTGAGGGCGGAGGAGAAGTATTCGGCTCTCGGCGGAAGGTTCCTGACCTCAGAGGGAAAGATATGCCTTACTTTTGATGAGGGCTATGAGAACGGTCAGACAGCCGCGATACTTGACACGCTGAAAGAAAAGCAGGTCAAGGCAGTATTCTTCGTGACCTACGATTATTGCCGCACTGCTCCCGAGCTTGTGCGCAGAATGATAGACGAGGGTCATGTGGTGGGAAATCACACATGGTCACACCCGTCGCTGCCTGACTGCAGCCAGAAGGAGGTGTGGTCGGAGGTAACACAGCTTCATCAGTATGTCAAGGACGAATTCGGCTACGAAATGACACTTTTCCGTTTCCCTATGGGCGAGTTCTCCGAGCGCACGCTTGACGATGTGCATAATTTAGGTTACACGAGCCTGTTCTGGTCGTTCGCTTATGCGGACTGGGACCCTAACAAGCCCGCAGACCCCGCCGAGGCTCTCGCAAAGATAAAGGACTCCACCCACAGCGGCATTTACCTGCTCCACGCAGTCTCCGAGACCAACGCAAAGATACTTGCCCCGTTAATTGATTTCTGGCATTCCCAGGGCTATGAGGTCGGCGCGTCCCTTTGAGCAGGACAGAAGAGAGACAGAGAGACAGAGAGACAGATTGGGGCTCTGCCCCAAACCCCGCAGGGGGCTCCTCGCCCCCTTGACCCCTCGGCGGTGAGCACCGCAGGCAGTACCGTAACACGGAGATCAGTTACTCACTTCGCAACGACAAAGAAACAGCAGACTTGAAAGCAACAAGTCTGCTGTATTTTTTTACTATGAACAGAGTAACGAGTCTCCGTGTTACGGTACCGGCTCCAGCGCGTCGCTGGCGAGGGGTCGAGGGGGCGAGAAGCCCCCCGCGGGGTTTGGGGCAGAGCCCCATTCTGTTCTTCTCTGTCCCTCTGTTTCTCTCTGTCTCTCTGTTTCTCTTTTAAAGG
>JAGBLA010000109.1 GCA_017635675.1 Ruminiclostridium sp. | reverse complement strand
TATTATATCATGTGCGGTGTTTTTTTACAAGCTTTTTTGCACCTTTTGGGTGCGGTTCTGATTAATGTTGTTTTACCGGAATTTGGCTTTGTTACGCCAGTTTACGGTCAATTTTTAATTTAAATTTCACGGATTCAGGTATAACTCATGTGGTTATCCATCCGACAATTATTTGTCAAATTTACAAGCTAAACATCTACTGATTTTGGCGCAAAATTTTCACCTTTCTCCATCATATCTGATAGCACACCAAAAGCATCTTTCAAGGGGACCACTTTATTTGACCAGCTTTTTAGTGAAAACAAATCAGACCCATTATCAAAGATATCCAACTCTTTTTTCCCTTCAGTAATCTTCTTCAACATCTTCATTTCCAGTAGGAACAAAGCACTTAGCATATTTAATGCATTCTGTTGATTTGCTTTATCTCTACTCTCATATCGATTGTGTTTCAAGCAGTCAAAAGCATCCCACCATGCAAGAGATTGTTTCGGTTTACTATTATCCCAATCCTTAAATGGTTGAAGAGTAATGCCATAGCCTGTAACCTGTATTTCTTGATTTCGAAACGGATGATCAATTGCATGCTGTGGTTTCTTATTCTGTTCCTCATCATCGATATTTTTTGCATAATCTGATATTGACTTATAATCATTAGTATTGAATCCACAGTAAATTTTAAACATTGTATCCATCTCAGCACCAATTGCTTGCATAAGCAAAGCGTAGTTATTTGAGAAGGATTTGTAATTAGTCGGAAACAATTCGGTAAATTCTATTGTCTCAATAAATCGTTTTTCTAATATAAGGTAATATCTCCAATATTCATGTAATTCTTTTCTTGTCATCGTATATACACCCTACTCAAAACACCTATGAATAATCTCAATAACTTTATCCTGAGTCTCCCGTCTCATCTTATTATCAGACGGCAAACAAAGTCCTCGTCTGAAGATATCTGCACCGATATCTACCGCGCTCTGACCACTTATGTATGCGTTACTAATTCCTCGACCAGATCCGTTCCTAGTTATAAACGCGTGACTCCGATAAATAGGCTGCATATGCATAGGTTTCCAAATCGGACGCCCCTCCGCGTTGAATTGGATGATGGCTGCCAGTATCTCACCGGGACTGCTCTTTCCCGGCTCTGTCTGCCACAACTGATCCATTTCACCGCGAACGAAAGAACTCATAGCATCGGAATCAATAAGCATACAAGACAGCCAGAAGTTCGGATTACTGTTCTCTCCGTCAAACGGATTCATCTTAACAGGTAAGTCGGCTAATCCCTTTTTATAACGCTCATAAATAGCTTTTTTCTGACTAATATGTTCATCGATATAGTTGATTTGCCCTCTAACAACACCAGCTATTATATTAGACATCCGGTAATTATACCCCAGCTCCTCATGCTGATACCACGGAGCGTCTTCTCTACTCTGTGTGCTCCATTTCCGTGCCTTATCAGCGTCAGTCCGGTTCTTAGTTAGTAACATGCCACCAGAACTACCTGTGATAATCTTATTACCGTTAAAGCTGATGATCGAGTAGTCACCGAATGTACCGGTCTGAATACCCTTGTATGTAGCGCCAAGAGACTCAGCTGCATCTTCAACAATCAATGCCCCATGTTTATCAGCAATCCGTCTTATATCATCAATCTTTCCAGGTGTACCATATAAATGAGCAAGTATCACTAACCGAACTTCAGGGTATATCTCAAAAGCCTTTTCTAGAGCCTTCGGATCCATATTCCAGGTATCTTCTTCAGTATCAATAAATACAGCCTCTCCACCCTCATAAGCCACAGGATTTACTGTCGCATCGAAAGTCATATCAGAGCAGAATACCTTGTGACCTTCAAGTGTTCCGTGACCTACTTTAGCCGCGCCATACAGACGCTCTCCAGCGAGACGGATTGCAAGGTGAAGAGCAGCTGTACCGGAGCTGAGACCTACGGCATAGGGGATAGATAAGTACTCTGCTATCTGCTTTTCAACTTCATTAATATTCTGACCAACGGTTGATACCCAGTTAGTCTGAATTGCTTCATCTACCCACTTCTGTTCGTCACCGTGCGTGGTTGGAGAAGAGAGCCAAACCTTACGGTCGAATTTCTCTATTCCTTTGAAACGTGGATCTTTTGAAAAGTCGTACATTTTTTCGATTCCTCATTAATCTGAATTTGATATCTTAATATAATCTATATTAAGTATGCACTTGGTAATAACCGCAGATGTTCACGGTTTTTCTAAGCTATTGTTGTTATTCACTTGAGCATTGGACTGCATTCTAATCCACGTCTCGAACCTCTTCGACTCTCTTCGTTCCGGAACGATAACCACACTCAACTTCGGCTAAGACTTTCTTTTTCTAATTATCCTGTGGTATACATTATGAGTAGATAATTTCTTCTCACATTCTCTATTGCCTACGGAAAAAGGCAACCCATTCTTTCAACAATACTACCTATCTGTCCATACTGCGCATTCGACAAATCAACTATTGTGATAGAGATTCCAACTGAAAGTACATCATATCAACCATGATTCAATGAATGCCTGGTCCACATTCTATATGAAGCCAACTCTTTACTATCCATACATATATCTTTACATACTAAAATATTATATCAAAACCACAACCATTTGTCAATATCTTTTCTCTTTTTAACAAAAAATCCACAATATATTTGGCACATTCTACAAAACTGTTATATTTTTTATATAAGATATAGCAATTTGTTGCTACATCATACATAACAAAACTATTATGCATTGATAAAATATAGTTGTTTTCTACAACAGCGTTTCCGTCCAAATACATTTTATTGATATTTCTTACAAACTTTTAAAATTCACTCGGTTTCGCCTTAATAAAACCGCGATTTTTGTAGGTACTTATGAGAGTCAAAATAATTGACACTCGATTTGACTGGTATGCTTCCGCTTCGGCACAGCAATATATGCAAAAGTACTTATGTAACTCATTTCCTTTTGGTGACATTTAACAAAGCTACGAAAAAGTGTAGCCAAAAACGCTCTCTCAACCCCCTTATTAGTGAAAGATGTTGTTATGCGAATGATTGTCCATTACGCCGCTCGGAATTGTTCTGACAACGATGATACGAGAAAGGAAAGATTAACATGAACATGAATTTTAACACCCGTTGCCGTGATCCGACAGACGCCGGCGCGTACAGTTGCCGCACATGATGAACGAAAGCGCATACGCGCGGAAAAACTCACTTTGAAGGGAGGCTGAAATCACTCTTATTAGCCAGCATAGAAAAATACCGGTATTTTTCAAAACTGGCGCTCAGTTTTCCGGAACACCTGAAAAAACTGCGGATAAGGCTCCCATGCCCTATCCAACGCGCCGCATTCCGGACAAGCCCGAAGCAAACAATAAAAAAAGGAGAGAGTCACATGAGAAACAAGTTAAGAGAAAGAAGAAAAGAGATCACCTATAAGCCGGAAGAATGGGAGAAGATAGTGAAGCTGGCAAATTCGGCAGAGCTGAAGCCAGCGACATATATAAAGAGGATATCGCTGAACGGCTCTGTCAACTTCTACGACTTCAAGGAGCTTATCGCGCTTCTGAACGGTCTGCGTATCATCGGCGGAAACATCAACCAACTCGCACGGAAAGCGAACGAGCTCAACTGCATCTACGCGGACGACTATGAAAGAATGAAGCAGGAATACAGCTCGCTGTGCAGTACCCTGAACCGGATCGCGACTACGCTTAGATCGTGATTCGACAAAGGGTGAAGCCGCACACGGCTTACAGAAGCATATAAAAAGGAAGAGGAAGCAATAAAACCGGCACAGTCTCGGAAAATCAGCAACAGTCGCCGATAAGAAAGTGAGGTCAATTTGAGGATAAATATTTTCACAGCCGCCGTATGTATCGACCGTTTCCGGAATATCTTTCCGGTCAGGGTCAATACTATATGAAACGGAGGTAAGCTATGAAAATAAACGTAAATAAAGAGAAAAAGCGCACGGAGGTCTGGCTCACGCGCGCAGAGGCCAATGATGCCGGAGTAAAGGCAGATCTCGCGCCTATATATAGAAGGTATAAGGAAATGAAGTACATGGTCGCGGTCTTTGTATCGGGGACTTATGACCTTATGGAGCAGACGGCTATGCTGTTGAAATGCAATTTGAAATAAATACTTTAAATGTTATAACATGGTCTCAAAGTAACCTATGCGCAGAAACTTAGATGAATAATATTGACATGCTCTCCGCTCCTGCCTGATATCTTATCGGTCAAGGAACAGAGGGCTTTTTTAACTCAAAAATATTTTTCAAAAATTTCCCAATACTCCTTGACAAACCCTAAAAAATATGTTACAATGTTGTCAACAAATACATATAGGAGGCGATATTGTGGAAAAGCTAAAAATAGCAGCCTACACCCGAATTTCCGTTGACACGGAGCTGAACAAGGACAACACGAGTATAGAGAACCAGAAAGCTATCATCGAAGAGTTTTGCAAGGCGCACTTCCCGACGAGCGTCGTTGACTACTACGAAGACCGCGACCGTTCGGGATACACATTTGAGCAGCGCCCGGGGTATATGTCGCTGCGCCCGAAGCTGATGAAACACGAGTATGACATACTTATCATTAAAGACCTCAGCCGCTTCTCGCGCCGGACAGGCAGAGGGCTTGCCGAGTTCGAGGATATTGTGGAGACAGGCGTGCGTATAATCGCGATAGGTGACGACGTGGACTACCCCACCCGCGACGACTGGATGAAGATAAAGCTTTACTTCTTCGTGAATGAGATGCCCGTCACGGACGCGAGCAAAAAAGTCAGTGCAGTCATAAAGAATCGCCAGAGCAAGGGCGAGTGGCTGTGCAGTGTTCCCTACGGCTATATCATAGTGAACGCTAAGAAGAATGTCTACGCGGTCGATGAACCCTGCGCGCCGGTCGTCAGAGAGATATTCAGGCTGTACAACGAGGGCTGGGGCTACAAAAAGATCGCCAATTATCTTACGGAAAAGCATATCCCGACGCCGCGCGCAAGGCAGAAGGAGCTCATCGAGCTTCGCGGAGACGACTGCAACATTAAAGTCAAGGACGAGTGGAGCATCATCACCATACAGGGTATTCTCACAAACGACTTCTATATCGGCACATTCCGCCAGCACAAGTACACCCGCGCGAAGATCAACGGCGAGACTGTACCGGTGGATGAAAGCGAGCATATCGTCTTTGAGAACCACCACGACCCTATCGTTGAGTACAGTGTTTTCGCGCTGGCGCAGGAGCTTATGAAGCAGCGCACGACGAACAGCTACCGAGGAAACAAGAAGTACGACAATATGTACACAGGCATACTGTTCTGCGGAGACTGCGGAGCACCGATGTTCTCGCGAAGCCGTCCGACGCTAAAGCCCGCGTATATCTGCGGAGCGTATCAGAAGCGTGGTACCGTGGCTTGCACGGCGCACCATATCCGCGTCGATGTGCTTGACGACATACTAAAGACCTATATCAGAACTATCAGGGAGAACTCAGAGAGCATTCTCGAAGAGCTGAACGAAGCGATAAAGAACGAGGAAAGAGACACTTCCGACAACCTCGCCGCCGCGGAGCAGATACACGAGGTAATTGAGATAACGAAGGACGAGCTCAAAGAGCTGATACGGCAGAAGGCGCGGGACATGATGAAGCCCGGGAACGACCCCGACATCATCGAGCAGACCTACGACGTGCTTATATCCGAAGCGCAGGCGAAAATTGAGGGCTTGCAAAATCAGGTCTTGCTCCTTTCGGAAGGCGCAAACACCGTGATACGCGCAAATCGAGCCGCTAAAACTGTCATGGAGGTTTTCGACGACATCATAAACAAGGACAGCCTCGACAAAAAAGATATAAGCCTCATTGTTGAGCGCATCGTCGTATATGAAGACCACCTCGAAATAATGCTCAAATCCGACATAGACGCTCTGCTGAAGCTCGACACGAGCGAGGGAGAAGCAGTAAATTTTGAGCAAGGCACGGCGGATATCATACAGACCGTTACACAGTCCTCCGCAAAACGGAAGGACAAGGTCTACCGTGTCGATGTCATCTGTAACGGTGACCCTCTGGAGATATTCACCAACTCGGAGGGAGAGGTGATATTCAAGAAATACTCCCCCGTGGGCGACATAACCGAGCTCGCGAACAGCTATGCCGAGGTGCTTGCAAAGGTTGGCGGCTGCCCGGCGGCGATATGTGACAGAGACCATGTTATCGCGGTGTCGGGTATGCAGAAAAAGGAAGTTCTCGAACGCCGCGTATCAAGCTCATTGGAGGACGTCATCGAGAGCCGCAAGCCCGTGGTATATGCGTCGCTTGAAGACAAGCGCATAAACCCTATCGAGGGTGTGGATAAGTACGCGATAGCCTGCGCGCCGATAGTTTCTCAGGGTGACGTGAACGGCGCTGTGCTTATGCTGTCCGGCAACGGGACGGAGTATGCCACGCCGGAGCAGAACGCGCTGGTGCAGGCTGCTGCAATGTATTTTTCAAAACAGATGGAAGAGTGATGATTCCGCTCGCGGGCAGTTGTTTCGCGGGCGGTTTTTGTTGACATGCCGCACAGGATATGGTATAATACATTATAATGACAATATTGCGGAGAAATGAGAATGAACAACAAAAATAAAGGTTTTCTTAAAACGGCACTTCGTACAATTGTATTGAGCCTGCTGGTTATAATCTTCTTTGTCGGCATTATTATAATGTACTATAATATGGTCTATGGCAGAGAGATGGAAAACATCATAACTAAGGGCGAGCTTTCCGCCGTAAAGGCTGCCGAACAGTTCGACAAGTATCTCTCAACAAATATCGATTCGATAACTCTCTCGGCATATACGCTCGATGAAATGATAAGAGAGGGACAGACGGATAAGGAAATCCAGGATTTTCTTACAGGACAATCCACAGCTGTTAAAAATGCTGTCAGCGAGAATTCCACCGGTCTTTACGGGTACATAAACGGACGTTTCTTCAGCGGTACAGGCTGGGTGCCGCCGGAGGATTATGATGCGACTAAGCGTCCGTGGTACCTTAAGCCTATGTCGGACAAGGGAAATATCACCGTTCTTGACCCATATACCGACGTTCAGACGGGAAACGTCATGCTTGCTATCGGAAAGACCCTTTGCGACGATGTAAGCGTTATCTCGGTAGATGTTTCGCTGGACAAGGTTCAGAAGATAACAGAGGATATCGTAGCGTCCGGAAGTGCAGGGTATGAAATGATACTGAACGGAAGCGGTGTAGTTGTCGCGCACTCGGATAAAAACGAGGTCGGAAAAAACTACAATGAAGAAAGCGGCACTGTCGGTGCGATGATAGCTAAAAAGCTCGGTACGGTACAGGATAACTATTTCGGGCTTGAAGCCGAAGGCGCGCACTACATCGTGTATATTGAAAGAATTCATGATGACTGGAGCTGTATTTCCGTACAGGACACGACAAGCACGTTCGATTCGCTGAACAGGATACTGTGGCTGACAATGCTAATAATTACGGCTATCGTGGTCATCATAATCCTTATAATGGTGATCTCGGGCAGACGCAACCGTATAGCTCAGCGTTTGTATGCCCAGCTTTCCTCGACTGCGGACATATACATATCACTGCACGAGATAAACTTTATCACCGACACGTTCAGCGAGGTGCTCGACAATAAAGCGGAAGCGGCGGAAATGATAGGCGAGACACGCAATAACTGTCAGCAGATGATACGTGAGATAATGACGAAGTTTTCGGATCCCCAGTCCCGTGAGAGCATACTCGATTTCGTGGATTTCAGCAAGCTTGACGAACGGCTGAAAGATATGAATACCATTACCTCCGAGTTTTTAAGTGCGGACAAAAAGTGGCGCAGAGCGCGTTACATAGTCTCGGAAAGGACGCCTGCGGGGAAAGTCGCGAGGGCTATGTATCTTATCGAGGATATAGACGCTGAAAAACGCGGACGTGACGCGGCTATGGACACGATAACCGTAATGAATGAGCAGATCTCGTCGGTCGCGAACATTTACTTCTCCATGTACGATGTGGATCTTTTGAATAACAGATTCCGTGAGGTCAGAACACACACCTCCGACATAGCCGACTTTGACACCGAGTATATTGACAACGCACAGAAAGCGGCACGCTCGATAGCGGACAGAATGTCAAATGAAGCCTCGCGCCGTGATATGTATGACTTTATGGATTTCGGCACACTTGACGAAAGGCTCACGGAATCGAATACAGTTACCAGAGAATTCCTCAATAAGGACAATATATGGTGCAGGGCGCGTTTCGTCGTTTCAAAGTGCAGCGATGACGGTACGCTTGAGCACGTTCTGTGGCTCGTTGAGAGCATTGATGAAGAGAAACGCAAACGCGACGCTATCTCCGAAGCGGCAAAGAACCTCAATGTACAGATGGCGTCAATATCCAATATCTACATGACCGTTTTCGATATTGATATTTCGGCGGACAGGTTTACTGTCATAAAATCAGAGAATGCGGTCGTAAACAGCCACGTCAAGGATCAGCGCGATCATGCGCAGGCACTTATGTACGAAAGCATGAAGAAGATGACAGACGTTTCTTCAATGGAAGATGTTATGAATTTCATCGACCTGAAAAGTCTTGACAACCGTCTGCGGTATACCAACACCGTGGCGCTGGAGATGCGCACTGTTACGGGGATATGGGTAAGAGTAAGGTTCATGGTTTCACAGCGCGAGAAGAACGGAAGGCTTTCCCATGTCCTGTGGCTCGCGGAAAACATCGATACCGAGAAGAAAGAGCGTGACAAGCTCATAGATATGTCCGAGCGTGCTCTTGCGGCAAGCGAAGCAAAGTCATCGTTCCTGTCGAATATGTCCCATGAGATACGCACACCTATTAATGCCGTTCTCGGTATGAATGAGATGATACTGCGCGAGTGTGATGACCGCAATATACTCGCGTACTCAGAGAGCATACGGACGGCGGGCTCCACGCTGCTCGGAATTGTGAACGATATCCTTGACTTCTCGAAGATAGAAGCGGGGAAAATGGAGATAATCCCTGTTGAATACAATCTTTCATCGGTTATAAACGACCTTGTGAATATGATACAGACAAAAGCGGACGACAAGGGGCTCAAGCTTGAGCTTGAGATAAGCCGTGCCGTTCCGAATCACCTGTACGGCGATGAAGTCCGCATAAAACAGGTCATAACGAACATACTCACAAATGCCGTGAAATATACCGAAAGAGGCTCCGTGACATTCTGCATCGGTTTTGAAAGGATACCCGGTGAGCAGGACAGCATTTTGCTCAATGTAATGGTCAAGGATACCGGCATAGGAATAAAGAAAGAGGATATGAATAAGCTCTTCTCAGAGTTTGACCGCATAGAGGAGGAGCGTAACCGCAAGGTAGAGGGAACCGGCCTCGGAATGAGCATCACCAAGCGGCTGCTGGAAATGATGGGCTCTGCGCTTGAGGTAGAGAGCATATATGAGCTCGGCTCTAAGTTCTCATTCAGTTTAAAACAGGGCGTTGTGAAATGGGACGAGCTCGGAGATTACGAAGCCGCTTACAAAGCGTCGCTCGGCAAGCGAAAAAAGTACCGCGAGAAGTTCCATGCTCCCGAAGCGCAGGTGCTCGTTGTAGATGATACGCCGATGAACCTTGTTGTGTTCAGAAACCTCCTCAAACAGACCGGTGTAAGGATAGACACCGCCAACAGCGGGGACGAGGGACTTACGATGATGTATGACAAGAAGTATGATATCATCTTCCTCGACCACATGATGCCTGAAAAGGACGGCATACAGACGCTCCATGAGCTGCGTGCGCAGGATAAGAACCCGAATTTCCGCACTCCCGCGGTTTGTCTCACGGCAAATGCCATTTCCGGCGCGCGAGAGCAGTACATAGAAGCGGGATTTGACGATTATCTGACCAAGCCGATAGATTCCTCTAAGCTCGAAGAAATGCTTGTCGAGTATCTGCCGCGGGAGAAGATAGAGCAGAGCAGCGACGGCGAGGCTCCCGTGCAAGACAATGAGCATGAGGGCGGGCTTATCCCGCATTTCGTTTCCGACATATCCGAGATAGATACATCGGCGGGCATAGAGAACTGCGGCGGAGAGGAAGCGTATCTTGAAACTCTGAAGACATTCGCGGGAATGATATCCGACCAGATCGCACTGATACGGCATTACTGGGAAAGCGGTGACATTGAGAACGCGACCGTCAGGATACACGCGGTCAAGAGCACCTGCCGTATAATAGGCGCGGCTGATATAGGCGAGCTTGCACAGGAGCTTGAGCTTGCGGGCAAGGCAAAGGACGCCGATAAGCTTGCGGCTCGCATAGATGAGCTTCTGACAAGGTGCGTCAGCGTCGGTGAACGGCTGAGACCGCTCATAGGTGAGGAGCAGGAGGATGACGACTCCGATAAGCCGCCTATTTCTTCAGAAGAGCTGAAAGAAGCCTATGGGCTGATAACGGAAGCGCTCGGTACCGCACAATTCGACAACATCAGCGAAATAGCCGAAAGCCTCAGGGAATACAGGATACCCGACGAGGAAAAGGAGCGCGTTAAAAAACTTATTGCGGCGGTCGGAGATCTTGATTATGACCTGCTGCCGGAAATAATAGGATAAGGAAGGAACAGCAAAATGGAAGAAAACAAAATACCCGAGATACTTATAATAAGTCAGGGATCGGCGTTCATGGTGAATTCGCTTGAAAACAACATCAGAAAAGAAGGCATCCATGTTTCGCGGTGTGAGGCGAATGTAAGAGAAGTTGATGAAAACATCGAAGGGAAGGATATTATTCTTATGTTCGCGGGGGAATACATACAGAACTCCTCGGGTCTGCTCTCGTATATAGCGTCCAAGTGCGCGGAAGAATGTGTGCATTTCTGTGTTGTCGGCTATCCGAACGAGATACAGCTTATCGAAAAGTACGTTGACCTTGCACAGATAACCGGGGAATTCACCCGACCCTTCGACATGAAGGAATTCACTTCAAAGATAAAGGCTCTGGCTTACGGCGAGATTGCCAAAAGCGATGTAAAGGTGCAGAATACGAGACCTGGCGAAAAAGCCACACACAATATACTGCTGTGCGACGATGATACGATGTTCCTGAAAATGGTTCAGGAATGGCTGAGCGCGAAATACCATGTTACCATAGTCAAGACGGGGCTAATGGCTGTGCCGTTCGCGCTTAACAATCAGCCCGAGCTGATACTGCTCGACTATGAGATGCCTGTGATGAACGGTCCGAAGGTGCTTGAAGCCCTGCGGGGAGACAAGAAGACAGCACAGATACCGGTAGTGTTCCTGACAGGTCATTCCGATAAGGAAAGCGTTATGGAGGTAATGAAGCTGCGCCCGCAGGGGTACCTGCTCAAATCAACAAAGAAAGAGGATATAATCGCTTCGGTGGACAATTTCTTCATGACGGGTCAGTGGAAGAATATACAGGCATAAGAAGGAAGGAAAAAGGAGCTTGAAGAATCAGACAAGTGCCTTACAGTCAGGCTCAAAGGTGAAATAACGAGTGAGAACACTCCTTTCGGAATAACATGAAACGACCCGCAGGTGATAAAGCCTGCGGGTCGCTTTTATTCAAATTTGAGCTGGTCAATGCCGATCTTTGCCATAAGTCCCGCGGACGGAACGGTCTTTGAGCGGTATTTGTCAGCGTCGTCGATTAGTCCGTCATCGTACAGCCTTACGGACTGCAGCTCGGTCTTGGTGAGACGCATGACCTGTACGCCCTGGGTGTCGCGCGCCGCTTTCGGAAGCACAAGCGCCGAGTTGAATATCAGCACCTTGCCTGCCGCGGACTGGAGTATGAACTCTCTGTCCTCGGGAAGCTCGAACATTGCTATCAGCTCCGAGCTGTCATTGTACGCGCCCGTGAGCTTGCGGCGGCGGGTCTTTGTCTCGAACGAGGAAAGCGGCACTTTCGCGCACTTTCCGTTCCTGAAGAACAGTATGATATATCCGGTGTAGCTTTCGGTGGGTATCATCTTGATGATGCGCTCGCCGGGCTCCATTTCCAGCTTTGCGGGAACGTAATCTCCCAGAAGCGAGGCTTTCGTGTCCGCAAAGTCATTCACCGAGCTTTTATATACCTGGTATTTGTCGGTGAAGAACAGCAGGTCGGTCTTGCCGCTGAGCTCCCGCTCAAATATCATCTCGTCGCCCTCTTTTAGATTCTGTTCGCCGCTCATGCGGAGCGACTGTGATGTTATGCGCTTGAAATACCCTTCGGCGGTGAGGAAGCAGTTCACTGTATAGTCCGGAATGCTCTCTTCCTCCTCGTCGTCGTCGTCAAACGCTTCCGCGAAGAGCGTGCGGCGAGGCTGACCGTATTTGTCGGCTATCTCGGTGAGCTGGTCGATGATTATCTTCTTTATCTTCCGCGGACTTTCAAGAGTTTCTTCCATGTCCGCGATATCGTCTTTAAGGGAGTTTATTTCCTCGGTGCGCTTTAGGATATACTCACGGTTGATGTGGCGCAGCTTTATTTCCGCAACGTACTCCGCCTGTATCTCGTCGATACCGAAGCCTATCATAAGGTTCGGTACTACCTCGGCTTCCTCGTCGGTCTCGCGGATTATCTTTATCGCCTTGTCGATATCGAGAAGTATCTTTGCAAGACCCTGCAGAAGGTGCAGCTTGTCGCGCTTCTTTCCGAGCTCGAAATATATGCGGCGCTTAACGCAGTCGGTGCGGAAAGCTATCCACTCGTTGAGGATCTCGTAAACGCCCATGACCCGCGGATTTCCCGCTATCAGTATGTTGAAGTTGCAGGAGAATACGTCCTGCAGCGGCGTGAGCCTGAACAGCTTTCGCATGAACTCGTCGGGGTCTTTGCCTTTTTTGAGGTCGAAAGTGAGTTTCAGACCCGAAAGGTCGGTCTCATCGCGGATATCGGATATTTCGTTTATCCTGCCCGCTTTCACAAGCTCAAGCACCTTGTCTATTATAGCTTCTACGGTGGTGGTGGGAGGTATCTCCGTGACTTCGATGCAGCGGCTTTCCTTGTCGAATACGTACTTTCCGCGTACTGTGACGCTGCCGCGGCCTGTCTTGTATATCTTCTGCAGCTCCGCTTCGTCAGCTACGATGAACCCGCCGCCGGGGAAGTCGGGACCCTGCAGTGTGGCGGAGACATCATGCTCCGGGTCCTTCATCATAGCTATGGTTGTCTCACAGACTTCTCTCAGATTGAAGGAGCAGATATTGCTCGCCATAGATACCGCGATACCGATGTTGTTGTTGACAAGCACCGACGGGAACCGCACAGGGAACAATACAGGCTCGGTGAGCGTATTGTCGTAGTTCGGCACGAAATCGACGGTGTCCTTGTCGATGTCATCGAAAAGCTCCTCACATATCGGGTCGAGCTTAGCTTCGGTGTATCGCGATGCCGCGTATGACATATCGCGGGAATACGCTTTTCCGAAGTTTCCCTTGCTGTCGATATACGGGTGCAGCAGCGCACCGTTGCCCCGTGCGAGACGCACCATTGTAGCATATATCGCCTGGTCGCCGTGGGGATTGAGCTTCATGGTCTGACCCACGATGTTGGCGGATTTCGTTCTGCCCTCGTCCTCGCCGCCCTTCAGCAGTCCCATTGTGTACATCGTGTACAGGAGCTTGCGGTGAGAGGGCTTGAAACCGTCTATCTCGGGCAGAGCTCGTGATACGATGACGCTCATGGCGTAGGGCATATAGTTTTCTTCAAGTGTATCGGTGATGTTTTTCTGCTCGACTATACCCGCGCCCTCAATGTACGCGTCGAGCTTTTTTATCGGCTTTGAGCCGCCTTTTTTCTTTGCCATGTCAACATTCCTTTTTTCATTTTATGACCTGTCAGCTCAGGTCGAGCTCGTCAAGGTACTTGCTTCCGAATTCCGCGATATGATCCTTGCGTCCCTGGAGGTTGTCGCCTAAAAGCAGGTCGAAAACCTCCTGCGTTCTTCCCGTGTCGGAGGGCGTTACACGTATAAGTCGGCGGGTCTCGGGGTTCATTGTGGTGAGCGACATCATCTCGGGCTCGTTCTCACCGAGACCTTTCGAGCGCTGGATAGTGTACTTTTTATCGCCTATTTCCGCGATTATACGCGTCTTTTCTGCTTCGGTATATGCAAAGTATGTGCGCTGCTTGGTGTTTATCTCGTACAGCGGCGACTCCGCGATATATACCAGTCCCTCTCTGATCAGCGTGGGGGTAAGGCGGTACAGCATAGTGAGCACGAGAGTGCGTATCTGGAAACCGTCCACATCGGCATCGGTGCAGATGACCACCTTGCTCCAGCGCAGGTTGTTGATGTCGAAACTCGAAATGTCCTTGTTCGCCTTTGAGGATACCTCCACGCCGCAGCCAAGCACTCTGATAAGGTCGGTGATGATGTCCGATTTGAATATCTTGTCATAGCCCGCTTTCAGGCAGTTGAGTATTTTTCCGCGTATGGGCATTACCGCCTGATACTCCGAGTCACGGGCGAGCTTTACAGAACCCAGCGCCGAGTCACCCTCCACTATATAGATCTCACGCTTTGACACGTCCTTGCTGCGGCAGTCAACAAATTTCTCGACGCGGTTCGACAGGTCAAGTGTGCCGGTGAGCTTCTTCTTTATGCCGACGCGTGTCTTTTCGGCGTTCTCGCGGGCGCGCTTGTTTATCATTATCTGCTCGCAGATGCGAAGCGCCTCGTCGGGATTTTCGATGAAATAGATCTCGATGCAGTGCTTGAGCCAGTCGCGCATTGCTTCGTAGATGAATTTGTTGGTTATGGACTTTTTCGTCTGGTTCTCATAGCTCGTCTGGGTGGAGAAGTTTGACGAGATGAATACGAGGCATTCCTCAATATCACTGAATTTTATTGAGCTCTCGCCCTTATTGTATTTATTGTTGTTCTTGAGCCACGAGTCTATCTGTGAGGTGAGTGCCTGCTGCATAGCCTTGTCGGGGCTTCCGCCGTGTTCGAGCCAGGAGGAGTTGTGATAGTGCTCGATGAGCTTCACTTTGTTTGAGAACGCGAGCGCAACGTGCAGCTTCACCTTGTATTCGTCCTTGTCCTCGCGGTCTTTTCCGACACGCTGGGCTGACCAGTCCTGCGGGGTGCCGATAGCGCTTCCGTCCACAAGCTCGTTCAGATAGTCGGTGATGCCGTGCTCGTAGCAGTATTCCTTCTCGTCGAAGCTTCCGTCCTCGTTTTCCGAGCGGCTCACGAACACAAGCCCGTCGTTTACTATTGATTGGCGGCGCAGTACGTCGTCGAGATATTCCGCGCCGATGTCGATATCCGTGAATACGTCAAGGTCGGGTTTCCAGCGTATGACAGTTCCCGACTGTCCCGTGGAGCGCGTGCGCACGAAACCTTTGCCGTCCTTGTCTCCGGTCACGTTGAATCCTTTCTCAAAGTGCAGGGAATAGTGCCAAGTGCCGTTGTCGGCTTCGACGTCCATGTACTCCGCCGCGAACTGTGTCGCGCAGAGTCCGAGACCGTTGAGACCGAGGGCGAAGGAATAGTTGTCCTCGGAGTTGTTGTCGTACTTTCCGCCTGCGTACAGCGTGCAGAAAGCAAGCTCCCAGTTGTACTTGTCCTCGTTCTGGTTGAAATCTATCGGTATGCCGCGTCCCATGTCGGCAACTTCAAGCGACATATCCGCGAATCTGGTTATCACGATGCGCTTGCCGTAGCCCTCACGCGCTTCATCTATCGAGTTTGAGAGTATCTCGAACACCGAGTGACGGCAGCCCTCTATACCGTCGGAGCCGAATATTACCGCCGGTCGCAGGCGTACCTGGTCGGGGCCTTTCAGCGATTTAAGGCTGTTGTCGTCGTAATTTTTCTTTGCCATTTTATCACCTTTACTGTGTTTTTCGGAAATACCCGAATATTATACCACAATCCGACGGAAATTTCAAGTGGCAAATTCAATATATTGTACGTTTCCGCATTTTGTACACAATATACACAATCCGCGTACATATTGGAGAGAAAAATGAACACAATATATAGTGATTAAATTTTCGCTGTACATATTGCAATTCGTACAAAAATCTGATATAATAGATATGTCAATTTTAGGAAACCGTGAAAACGGTTGCCGAATAATTCTGAAAGGAAGATACAACAATGGGCAAACTAAACAAGAAGAATGTGGAAGACCTGAACGTAAAGGGCAGGAAGGTACTCGTGAGAGTGGATTTCAACGTACCTATGAAGGACGGCAAAATCACAAACGATAACCGTATCGTGGCAGCTCTCCCGACTATCAACAAGCTGTCGGAGAACGGCGCTAAGATCGTGCTTTGTTCACATCTCGGCAAGCCGAAGAACGGTCCCGAGGACAAGTTCTCCCTGAAGGCTGCCGCTGACAGGCTCGCAGAGCTCGTAAAGTGCAAGGTCACATTTGCCAAGGATGATAATGTAGTAGGCGAGAACGCCAAGAAGGCTGTTGCCGAGATGAAGGACGGCGATATCGTAGTTCTCGAAAACACTCGTTTCAGAGGAAACGACGAGACCAAGAACAGCGAAGGCTTCGCCAAGGAGCTCGCAGACCTTGTCGATGACGATGTATTCGTAATGGACGCTTTTGGTTCCGCTCACCGCGCACACGCTTCGACAGCAGGCGTTACAAAGTTCGTCAAGGAGACAGCGGTAGGTTACCTTATGAACAAGGAGATAGAGTTCCTCGGCAACGCTGTTGAGAACCCTGTAAGACCTTTCGTAGCTATTCTCGGCGGTGCTAAGGTAGCCGATAAGCTCAATGTTATCAGCAACCTGCTCGAAAAGTGCGATACACTTATCATCGGCGGCGGTATGGCTTACACATTCCTCAAGGCTAAGGGCTATGAGGTCGGCACATCTCTTGTAGATGACGAGAAGATAGACTACTGCAAGGAAATGATAGCAAAGGCTGAAAAGCTCGGCAAGAAGCTGCTTCTGCCCATTGATGCCACAATTGCAAAGGCATTCCCCGATCCTATCGACGGCGCTGTCGAAGTATCCGTAGTTGACGCTGACAAGATACCCGCCGATATGATGGGTCTTGACATCGGCACAAAGACAATGGAGCTCTTCGCAAACGAGGCAAAGGCTGCAAAGACGGTTGTATGGAACGGACCTATGGGCGTGTTTGAGAACCCCACGCTCGCAAAGGGCACAAACGCTGTTGCAAAGGCTCTCGCTGAATCCTCCGCAACAACTATCATCGGCGGCGGCGATTCCGCTGCAGCTGTTGTACAGCTTGGCTACGCGGACAAGATGAGCCACATCTCCACAGGCGGCGGCGCATCTCTCGAATACCTCGAAGGCAAAGTTCTCCCGGGTATCGACGTTATCCAGGATAAGTAATTTCCGTATGTACAGGCGGTATATGGGAGGACATTTATGGATCTGTCTAATCTGGACGCGGGCAGTATCGCAGGTATTGTGATATGCGGACTTGTCATTGTTATTGCAGTTGTAAGGTTTATAATCCACTTCCTGTCGAACAGGAATGATAAATGAGCAGAAAGGATGTTCACAAATGGAGAAGGTAATGAAATTCTTTAAGACCGACAACGGAAAGCTTGTTGCCGTTTTAGCCTGCATAGTTCTTTTTCTGCTTGTGATCGCCGCTGCAACTCCCAATACCATAAATATGTGCATCAACAACGGTGACAACTGCGCGGTAAGCACCAAGAGCGCGAAACGCATATTCAAGGGTAAGCGCAGTAAAGCCAAAAAAGATAAAACAAAGTAATTCGCAAAGGAAAAAAACATGAACAAATCTGTCAGAAAAGCAGTTATCGCGGGCAACTGGAAGATGAACAAGACCCGCCCGGAGGCTAAAGCTCTGCTCACAGAGCTCGCTCCCATGGTCAAGGATATCAAGAGTGTTGAGGTAGTTGCGTGTGTTCCGTTTACAAACCTTGAAACTGCACTCGAAGCCACAAAGGGTACAAACATAAAGATCGGCGCACAGAACTGCCACTTTGAGAAGAGCGGCGCGTTCACAGGTGAGATAAGCGCGGATATGCTGGTCGAAATGGGCGTTGAGTACGTTGTGCTCGGACACTCCGAGCGCAGACAGTATTTCGGTGAGACGGACGAGACTGTCAACAAGCGCACCAAGGCTGCTCTCGCAGCAGGCTTAAAGCCGATAGTATGCGTAGGCGAGCTTCTCTGGGAGCGTGAGTGCGGGATCACAGAGGAAGTCATCGCGCGTCAGATAAAGCTTGACTTCTATGATATCCCCGCTGCTGACTTCGCAAAGTGCATCATCGCTTACGAACCCGTATGGGCTATCGGTACAGGCAAGACCGCTACCGCGGAGCAGGCAGAAGAAGTATGCGCATTTATAAGAGGCGAGCTTGCAAAGAAGTACGACAAGGCTGTCGCAGACGCTGCAACTATCCAGTACGGCGGCTCTATGAACGCGAAGAACGCTGCTGAGCTCGTTGCAAAGGAGAATGTTGACGGCGGACTTATCGGCGGCGCTTCCCTTAAGGCTCCCGATTTCACAGAGATAGTTAAGGCTGCGGAAAATGGCTGATGTTCCCGCCCCCGATAAGCCCGACGTGACCGGCTCCCCCGATGAGGAGTTTGACCACTGGTGGGACGAGCAGACAAAGGACTCTCGCGAGCCGCATAAAGGGCTTTCCGCAGCTGCGGACGGTGTCATAGCGGCAGTGCTGTTATTCGCTCCGGTGCTCTCGTTCGGTACGTATTTTCGCTATACGGGCATTGCGGCGTTATGCGGCATTGTCTTTGCTGCGGCTGTCATTGCGCTGTCATTCGGCAGGGTCACTGCCGCGAAGGTGAGAGCCAAAGCGATACTTCGTATCATTGCGTGTATTGCAGCGCTGTGTACTGTGCTGGTATTGATCCCGATAGACAAGCATGCCCCGCAGCTGTACTTGCTGCGCAAGACGCTGTACATACACGGCAACTACGAAAGCGACGAGCTTTTCCGCTTTATGCCGGACACGCTGCCCGGAAAGACGGACAGCTTTTATATGGTGTTCACGGCTCCTATGGCAGCTCCCGACGCACTGAGAAAGATAGATATTTCGTTCTGTACCGATGATAACGGTATTGCTGAAATGCGCAGCAATGCAGCCTCAAAGGGCGGTGTGCTGTGCGGGGAGGACAGCGCTGACTATGCCTCGATGATATTTATGTGCGATCAACGCGGTGTTAATACCGAAAACTCGGAGGTGTGGAAGTTCGGGCAGGACGGACAGGAAACCGATACTCCCGTGTATGTTCTATGTAAGGACAGCGGGTACTGTCTTATTTACTGGATATCGTAAATTCAACGTAAATAAATCAAACCGAAAGGAAATAAAAACTATGAGCATGAAACTTGTACTTATCCGCCACGGCGAGAGCGAGTGGAACAAGGAGAACAAATTCACAGGCTGGACTGACGTTGAGCTCTCCGAGAACGGCGTTGAAGAAGCAAAGAAGGGCGGCAGAGCTCTCAAGGAAGCAGGTTTCGACTTCGATATCTGCTATACATCATACCTTAAGAGAGCTATCCACACCCTCAACAACGTCCTCGCAGAAATGGACAGAGAATGGCTACCCGTTATCAAGGCATGGCAGCTCAATGAGCGCCACTACGGCGCGCTCCAGGGTCTCAACAAATCCGAGACAGCCGCAAAGTACGGCGAGGAACAGGTAAAGATTTGGAGACGTTCCTTCGACGTTCCGCCTATGGCTCTTACAGAGGACGACCCCCGCAACCCGCGCAAGGATCCCAAGTACAGAGACGTAGATCCTAAGCTCCTTCCGCTCCAGGAGAGCTTAAAGACTACGATCGAGCGTGCAGTTCCGTACTTCGAGAGTGAGATAAAGCCTCAGATGAAGGCTGGCAAGCGTGTTCTTATCGCAGCTCACGGCAACTCTCTCCGCGCACTTGTCAAATACTTCGACAACATGAGCGACGAGGATATCATCAATGAGAATATCCCGACAGCTATCCCGCTGGTTTACGAGTTCGACGATGATTTCAAGGTGATCAGCAAGTCTTACCTCTGTGACCCCGAGGAGCTCAAGGCTAAGATGGCAGGCGTTGCTAATCAGGGCAAAGCTAAGTGAGGGCTTAATACGGTAAAAAAAGATCGGATGCTTTAATAAGCATCCGATTTTTGTCTTTAAGCTAAAAACAGCTCGCTCCGAGATCAATGGATTTACAATATGTGAGCTTTACTGCTCCTCATTGTCCGAGATAAGGATATCAAGTATCTCGGAGGGCTTTTCCACCACACAGAACTGCTCATCACGGTACAGAACGATGACCTGTTCGCCTGGAGCTATATCTGTCTCATATTCGGAGATAGCCTCAAATTCGTAATTCCCGCCCTTGTACGTCACGCTTATCCTGCCGTAGCCGTCGCCGGGGATAGCTTCGGTGCAGAACGCCTTGCAGCTGCTCAGGTCAGCGCTGCGGGGCAGCTCCTCGCCGTCTCCGTGTGAAAGGAGAGGCTTGATGAAATGCATCACCGTGAAGTTCGCAAGGCTTCCCGCCATGAGTGCCACAGGGAAGCTTATGAACGGGTGCAGCGCAAGCAGCTTCAGCAGTATGCCGCACACACCCATTACCGTACCGAAGAGAGTGAGCATGGTGATGTTGTGGGGTATGAAATCCTCTATGGGTATCGTTTTGCCCTTTATGTTGTGGAGCCGCTGCTCCATGCCGAAGGAGCGTATCTTCTCCATATAGCGCAGCACCATATCCGCCATGAACGTCACAAAGCACACGACAGTCAAAGCTATGTAGAACGCCATCACTCGCCGTCCTTTTCGGGCTTTTTCAGTATCTCGAAACGCAGGTCCCCGACACGGAGCCCGTTCAGACTTTCTACCGTGATACGGAAATCCTCTGTCTCGGTTTTCTCGCCTGCTTTAGGAATGCGTCCGAAAAGCTCATATATCCAGCCGCCGAGGGTGTTGCTTTCGCTCTCGACTTTGAATCTGTCCTCGAAAAAGCGGTTGAAGTCGCTTACAGTGACTTCTCCGCTTGTTCTGAACACATTCTCGCTCACAAAGCGCACGGGACGCACGACTTCATCGTTCTCGTCCCATATCTCTCCGACGAGTTCCTCCATGATGTCCTCAAGGGTCACTATTCCCTCTGTGCCTCCGTACTGGTCAACCACCACCGCAAGGTGTATCTTGCTTCGCTGCATTTTCTTCATCACATCGGATATCTTCATAAGCCCCGGTACGAACATGGTCTCCTGCACGATATCGCGTACATAGAAACTCTCGCCGCGCACAAGGCGCTCGAACAGGTCTTTGTGCTTCACTATTCCGACGATGTGGTCGATAGTCTTTTCATACACGGGAATACGGGAGTAGCCTTCGCGTATGAAAAGCTCGCGGAGCTCCTCGGCACCGGTGTTTATATCCGCAGCTATGACATTTACTCGCGGCGTTATAATAGCTGAGACCAGTGTTTCGTCAAATTCCAGCGCGCTTCGCACAAGGTCGCTTTCCTGTTCCTCCAGCACGCCCTCGTCCTCTATCTCGTCGATAAGCTGCATAAGCTCCTGTTCGTTCATGCTGACTTCGCCGTCCTTGCGTCCGAACAGTTTTGTAACGCCTTTCTGCAGCAGTATGAACACAGCCGACAGCGGAGTGAGGAGTATGCACAGCATCTTCATTATACCGCTTACCGCGCAGGCAAAGCTCTCCGCGTGCAGCTTCGATATCGTCTTTGGGAGTATCTCGCCGAATATCAGCACGATTACAGTGACGACAGCGGTGGATATTAGCGTTCCGCGTTCACCGAATAGCGCGATGAACATTACCGTGGCAAGCGACGAGGTGAGGATATTCACAATGTTGTTGCCGATAAGAATGGTAGTGAGCGTCCTGTCGTAGTTCTCGATAATATAAAGGGCGCGCTCCGCCTTTTTCGACCCGTTTTCCGCGCGGCTTTTGAGACGTATGCGGTTGGCACTCGTATAAGCCGTCTCGCAGGCGGAGAAGAATGCCGACATCAGCACCAGTATGACAAGTATAATAATAGTTCGTATGTGTTCTTCCATTTTCGTTTCCTGTATAGTTTTTTTACATTATACCACGTTGTGCCGCAGTTGTCAAATCGGTTACAGTCTGTAACCAAATTGTAATAGAATCGTAACTTGCTTTTTGATATACACTGTGCTATAATGTAGAAAAAGGAAAAATAATGCAACCTTTTTCCTTCATGTGAGGTGTTTTATACAGAAGACAAGAAACAATTGTTCTGAGAAAGGAACGGTGAAAACAATGAAAAAGAGAGTTATATCCGCATTACTTTTATCGGCAGTTATGCTTACATTCTCGTCATGCGGTGCAAGCGGCGGTACAAACAGCGGCGATGCGCCCATGACGACGGCGGGAGGAACCAAGAACGGCATAGCAGAGGGTGCTCCTGCGTCAGATGCTCCGTCCTATGACGAAAGCTATGACGCGGGAGAGTACAGATACGATGACAGCTTCAGCGGCGACGAGAGCATAGTCGGTGATTACAGCGAAAAGAGCGGAAGCCCGTTCATACGCGACAAGGAACAGCGCCGCGCGGGTGTGCTCACAGGCGGAGAGTGGCGCGATAACAAGGAATTTTCGCTTTGGCGGCATATATTCGACCTTCGGGACGACTGGGTGGATACTGCCGAGACATGGAAGCTGAGCACCACCGACCGCGTGTATGTAAAGGTACAGGACACGAACGGCGAGCCCGCGTCCGGTATGACAGTTAAGCTTTCGGGCAATAAAACCATACTCTGGGAAGCTGTAAGCGACAGCAGGGGAGACGCGTTCCTGTTCCCGTGGCTTTACAGCTCAGACGATAACAAGACCGTCCCCGACGAGATAATAGTAGAATCCGCAGACGGCAGAGCAGTGCGCACAGAACTTCCCGCAAAGCGCGATGACCCCGACGCTCCCATAGTAATGACCGTACCCGACAGTGCGCCTATGCGCACGAAGCTCGACCTTATGCTGATGATGGATACAACAGGCTCAATGGGCGACGAGCTTTTGTATCTTAAGACCGAGCTTTCCAATGTTATCGACCGCGTGAAGGGCTCTACGGGCGCGGACGTGCAGCTCAGCGTGAACTTCTACCGCGACACCGAGGACGATTATGTTGTCCGCGATTTCGGGTTCACTCCGAATATAAGCATAGCTATCGACCACCTGAACGACCAGCGTGCTTCCGGCGGCGGCGATTACCCCGAGGCAGTCACAACAGCGCTCGATAACGGGCTTTACAAGCATCAGTGGAGAGATGACAGCGAGAAGATAATGCTGCTCGTGCTGGATGCTCCGCCCCATTACTCCGACGGGATCGAGTATCTGAAACCGCTTATGACGAAAGCAGCGCAAATGGGCGTGCGTATAATACCCGTGGCGTCAAGCGGCGTTGACACCGATACCGAGTTTATCTGCCGCTGCCTTGCCATGACTACGGGCGGCACATACACGTTCCTCACCGATGACAGCGGTGTCGGAAACTCACACCTTGAACCCACTATCGGCAGCTATGAGGTTGAAAAGCTCAACGATATGCTGGTGCGCATCATAAAGGGATATTTTGAAAGATAAAACAAGACCCGACAGGAAAGCTCCTGTCGGGTCGTTTATTATTCAGTTAGTGCCTTGACTTCAGCTATAAGCTCGTCACCGTAGATGTCGGCGAAAACGTCAATAACGCCTGTGGTAGCTTCCTTGAACGGTGTAAGGTCGGGGGAGTTCACCTCCATGCCGCCTTCAGACTTCAGCTTTTCGACAAGCTCCTCGGTCTGCTGTTTTACCATGAGTCGATTATCATTTTGAGCAGTCTTCGCAGCCTCCTCGATTATATCGCGGTATTCGGGTCTGAGGCTGTTCCAGAGATCGCTTCTGATAGTGAGCGGCATTGCATCGTAGCTGTGATTTGTTATGGACAGGTACTTCTGCACCTCGTACAGACTGTTGTTGTAGATAACGGGGATAGGGTTCTCCTGTGCGTCGAATGTGCCGTCCTTGAGCGCGTCTTTCAGCTGTGCGAAGGGAAAGCTCTGCGGGGAAGCGCCGAGCGCCGACATGGTCTCCATGACTATCTGGTTCTCGGGTGTACGGATATTGAGCCCCTTCATATCGGAGGGGGAGTTTATGGCTTTGTCAGATGTGGTGACACAGCGAAAACCGTTGTCGAAGTAAGCGAGAACATGGATATTGAAAGGTTCGAGCTCTTCGGCAATGACAGACATGGTAGGGGAGTCCACAAAGCTCCATGCGGATTCGAAATCCGAGAACAGGAAGGGAAGGGCAGACACTCCCATTCTTGTGGCGTACTTTGCGTAATTTCCTGCGCTGGAAACGGTCATATCAACAGAACCGTCTATCAGACCGCTTATAAGGTCGGCATCACTCCCGAGTTCGCCGGAGGGGTGTATCTCCATTATGACGCCGCCGCCGGTCTTTTCTTCCACTGTCTGCTTCATTTTTGCGAGAGCTATGCCGCGGGGGTCTGTGTCTCCGGTGGAATATCCGACTATTATCGTGACAGGAGCTGTGTTTTCTTCAACCGGCTTTTCTGTATTTGCTGACGCAGGTGTTGTCTGGACTGTCTGACCGCCGCACGATGCCGTGCAAATCATGGCGGCTGTAAGGATGACAAGTGCTGATTTGTGTGCTGTTTTTTTCATTTGTAGTTCTCCTTGATCTTATGGGAACCTCTAAAAACCCAATTTGAGAGAAAAAGAGCTATCCACTTTATGCCGCTTTGTATGCGCGCGTCCTGCGCGCTTTTGGCGGCAATACCACGGCTTCCTGCCGTGACCGTCTACTGCGTCAGCCCGGCTTCGTCGG
>JAGBLA010000108.1 GCA_017635675.1 Ruminiclostridium sp. | reverse complement strand
TAGGAGGTTTGACGCAGTAGACGGTCACGGCAGGAAGCCGTGGTATTGCCGCCAAAAGCGCGCAGGACGCGCGCATACAAAGCGGCATAAAGTGGATAGCTCTTTTTCTCTCAAATTGGGTTTTTAGAGGTTCCCTTATGTTTTCTGTTCTGAAGCTGACGTTACGGGCTATTCGGCAACGTTCACATCAAACTTGTTCAGATGTCTGTAACCTATTGCAACGATGCTGTTTCCGAGCTTTATGAAATCCGAGTAGTCATCGTCCGAAGCATTCACCTGTTTTTCCGCGATAAGAGCGGTATCGAACACTCTTATCCTTGCCCCGTCCAGCACATATATACCCTCCGTGTCGGAATAAACGCAGGACGCACCGGCGGAGACATTGACCTGTGCGTATGGCGCGGAATCTTTTTCAAGCGCGACGAGCACATTGCGGTTCGCTGAGATATCGTTGTACTGTACGAGGGTGCGTTCGGGCGTAAGGCTGAAATGTTTCAGCACACCCGTGTAGGCAAAGCTGTCAAGCAGCTCTCCGTTTTCATACCCGAGTGAGGTCACGCAGTTGTCACACAGCACCGTGACCCTGCTTCTGTCCGCGTACAGAGCGCAGGGAAGGCTCCCGCCGATCAGGGTGTATTTCCAGATGTACCCGTCTGTCTGCTTTATCGAAAGACGGTAGATATTTGCCATGAGCCCGCCGTTCTTCGAGCTTATTGTCGATACGACGATATGCTCGCCGTCACCGGGGAAAGTGACCTGCATAACGTTCTCGTCCGCAAATTTGCGGGTGTATTTCCAGTTTCCGCTGTCGTCATATACCTGCAGCACATCGGAGTATCTCGAAGACTCCGTGAGCACCGCCGCGAGCCCGTCATTGCCGATAGTCGCGTAAACTATCTTGTCGTCCGTGGTTTTTGAGCAGATAACGCTTGCACGGTTGTATATCGAAAAGCTGTAACCCGTTTTATCGTAAATGAGTATCCGTCGGGAGCTTGTAGCCTGATGCGGCTTGCTGTAACCGTGCTTGAGCGCGTAGAGCTGTTCGCCCGACACATCGTAGGCGTACAGATAGGTGTCCGTGAGCATCGTGAAACAGTCACCCGACGGCATAAGTGAGTATGAGCTGCTTCCCGGAAGGTCGATAGGAAATCCAACATCATACGATGTCTTGTTGTCTATCCTCGACGCGATGCCGCGCAGCGGCTCGAATATCGTGTCCGCGTTGAACCATACGAACGCGAAGATTATGAGCAGGATAAGCACGATTATGAGCTTGACCAGGTGCCGGCTTCGCTTTTTCTTTTTTCTGATTTTCCCGAGGTCAACGGCTTTGGCTTTTTCGGAGCTTTCCGCCTTTTCCGTGACCTCGGAGAGATCGGGTATCTTCATAGTCTGTCTCCTGACCGTGTTTTTTCAGTATAGTACCTTGTTCAGATAAAGTCCGTCCGGCGGCGCGGTCACTCCGAGAAGCTCCCTGTCGCCCGCCGCGAACGCCTTTGTTATATTGTCCTCGCTTATTTTGCCCTCATTTATCCACAGCAGAGTTCCGACCATTATCCGCACTGTATGGTGCAGGAACCCGCTGCCGCTGACGGTGAAGGTCACTCTGTCGCCGCAGCGCTCCATGCCGGCGGAGTACACCGTGCGCACGGTGGTCTTATGCTGTGCGAGGGACTCCGCGCGGCAGAAAGCCGCGAGGTCGCGCTCACCGACATACAGCTTTGCGGCAGCGTCGAGCCGCGGGACATCGAGCGGGTGAGGGTAGTGCAGCGCGTGTCTGTTGGCAAACACGTCCCTCACGGGCGCTGTATTGATGATATAAACATATTCCTTGCCCTTTGACGAGAACCTTGCGTGAAAGTCCTCCGGTGCGTCCTCACAGCTTTTCACCGCGATGTCATCGGGAAGCTGTCCGTTCATTGCCCGCACAAGCCCGGGGCAGGGGATAGGGTTGTCTGTCCTCACGGTCATGCAGAACTCTCTCGCGTGAACACCCGCGTCGGTGCGTGAGCACCCGTGGGCAGTCACCCGCTCGCCGAGAATGCGCAGGAGCGTGTCTTCGATGACCTGCTGTACCGTGATGTTGTTTTCCTGCCTTTGCCAGCCGTGATAGCACGACCCGTCGTAGGCTATATAAATTTTCAGATTTCGCATATCAGAAAACGATGTTATTGATGATGACCATTCCGAGAACGCACAGAGTAAGCCCTGTCGCATACGCGTCCAGCCTTGTGGCTTTCAGCACTCTGAGCCGTGTCCTGCCCTCACCGCCGCGGTAGCAGCGGCACTCCATAGCTGTAGCGAGCTCGTTGGCGCGCTTGAAGGCGCTGACGAACAGCGGTATCAGAATGGGTATCATAGCCTTTGCGCGCTTTATGACCCCGCCTGAGTCGAGCGCGGCTCCGCGCGCCTTCTGTGCCATCATTATCTTGTTGAGCTCCTCGATAAGCGTGGGTATGAACCTAAGCGCTATCGTCATCATCATCGCCAGCTCATGCACCGGGAACTTCACCTTTTTGAGCGGCGACATAAGGCTTTCTATCGCATCGGTAAGCACAATGGGAGATGTGGTGTAGGTGAGAAGCGACATACCGATTATAAGGAACAGTATGCGGAGCACCATGAACAGCGATGTCTCCACGCCTTTCCGGTAAATGCTTATCACCCAGAAGGATACGAGCGGTTCGGCTGCCGCGTCCTTGACGAAAATAAGGTTGAGTATCGCCGTAAAAAGTATTATCGGCATGACGGGCTTTATGCTTTTGAGTATCAGTCGGAAGCTTATCCCCGAGACCGCGTACACCATTACCATGAATATGCAGGCTATGCCGAGCCCGACGAAATTGTCCGCAATGAAAAGCATCACCACATATATTATGTCCAGAACTATCTTGAATCTGCTGTCCATGCGGTGTATGACCGAGTTCCCGGGGAAAAACTGACCTATCGTAATATCATTCAACATTTAGTGCTTTCACAAGCCTTTCTTTTGCTCTTTCAACTGTATATATATCTTCGCCGATGTCCAGTCCGCCGTTTTTCAGCAGTCCCGCGAGTCGGGAAACCTGCGGTATCCCGAGCCCCACCTGTTCGAGCTCTCTTGCGCGGCTGAACACCGTATCGGTGTCCTCGTAGCAGAATAACCGTCCTCTGTTCATCACAAGTATCTTCTCTGCGTATTTCACGATGTCCTCCATAGAGTGGGACACCAGCAGTATCGTAGTACCCGACTTCCTGTGGTACTCGCTTATCTCGTCGAGCACCATGTCGCGCCCTTTCGGGTCAAGCCCCGCGGCGGGCTCGTCGAGGATAAGCACCTGCGGGCGCATCGAGATAACTCCCGCAAGCGCCACCCTGCGCTTCTGACCGCCCGACAGGTCAAACGGCGAGCGCTCCAGAAGCTCCTCACCTATGCCCATTGCCTCGGCGGCTTCCCGCACAGCTTTATCGACCTCCGCCTCCGACAGTCCCATGTTTTTGGGACCGTAGGCGATATCCTTATACACCGTGTCCTCAAAGAGCTGGTATTCCGAGTATTGGAACACAAGTCCCGCAAGGAACCGTACCGACCGTATATCGCTGCCCTTTTCCCAGATGTTTTTGCCGTCTATATATACCTCGCCGGAGGAGGGCTTGAGAAGTCCGTTGAGGTGCTGTATCAGCGTGGATTTCCCGCTTCCTGTGTGACCGATGACGCCGACGAACTGCCCCTTTTTTATGCTGACGCTCACATTATCCACCGCGGTGGATTCAAACGGAGTCCCGACGCTGTACTTGTATATAAGTTTTTTGGTCTCCGCGATGAACGGGATATCGTCATTCTCCGGTTTCGGCTCACAGGGCGGTATGTCTATGCTGCGGTGTCTGAGTTTAAGCAGCTCTTCCGCGCATTCCTGCTCCGTGAGCACGTTCACGGGAACATCTATACCCTCTTTTTTCAGCTTGTACATAAGCTCCGTCACCTGCGGGACATCGAGGGAATGTTCTTTGAGCTCCTCCACCCGTGCGAAAATCTCTCTCGGCGTGCCGTCCATGATGATACGTCCGTGATCCATGACCGCAACTCTGTGAGCCTGCACCGCCTCGTCCATGTAATGGGTGATAAGGATAATGGTGACACCCTGTGAATTGAGGAGCTTCACGGTCTCCATGACCTCCGAGCGCCCCTTTGGGTCGAGCATTGCGGTGGGCTCGTCAAGCACTATCACCTCGGGGTGCATGGCAAGAATGCCTGCAATAGCGACCCTCTGCTTCTGACCGCCCGAAAGCTGGTGAGGAGAGTGCTCACGGTAATCGTACATATCCACGAGCTTCAGCGCTTCGTCAACTCTCCTGCGTATCTCTTCCGTCGGTACGCCGAGGTTTTCGAGGGCAAATGCCACGTCCTCCTCCACGACAGTCGCGACAAGCTGGTTATCGGGGTTCTGGAACACCATTCCCACGGTCTGGCGAATATCGAACACGCGGTTCTCGTCCGCGCAGTCGATGCCGTTCACCTTTACATATCCTCCGGTAGCGGTGAGTATGCAGTTCAGGTGCTTTGCGAGTGTGGATTTGCCGCAGCCGTTATGTCCGAGCACCGCAAGGAACTGACCCTTCGGGACAGTAAGGTCTATCCCGCGGAGAACCTTGTTTGCTCCCGTTACCTCGCCGTTCTCGTCGTAATTCTTGTATTCAAATTCAAGGTTACTTATCTCAATTATCGGATCCATTTTGTTGACTTTCTTTGTTTATATATCTATCTTTTCAAATAACAGCAGTGCCGTGCTCCCGCAGGGAAGTACGCGCCGACCGTGATCTGCTGCGACAGGAAGTCCTATCTCGTCCGCGGATACGCTGTATTCTCTGCCGCGCGGGTAGGCGATCTCATGCAGCAGATACTCCATTGCCGCGGGAGACAGTCCCGTGGTATAGCTGTTGAGCATGATGAACAGCGGCTTGTCCGACATAAGCTCCATGCAGTTGGTCATCAGTTCGTAAATGCAGTCCTCTATCTTCCACATCTCACCGTTTGAGCCGCGTCCGTAGCTCGGCGGGTCAAGTATGATGATGTCGTATCTGTGACCGCGCTTTATCTCGCGTTCCACGAATTTCATCGCGTCTTCGACTATCCAGCGTACCGGCTTTTCGGCAAGTCCGCTCAGTGCCGCGTTTTCCCGCGCCCAGCTAACCATGCCCTTCACCGCATCCACATGGCATACCGAAGCCCCCGCCGCGGCGCAGGCGAGCGTAGCTCCGCCGGTGTACGCAAACAGGTTCAGAACGTTCACGGGGCGTCCCGCCTCACGTATGGCGCGCTGACAGAAGTCCCAGTTCACAGCCTGCTCAGGGAACAGCCCCATGTGCTTGAAGTTGGTGGGCTTTATCCTGAATTTAAGGCTGCCGTAGCTTATCTTCCAGCTTTCCGGCATACCTTCTCTGAACTCCCAGTGTCCGCCGCCCTTTTCCGAGCGGTAGTAAATGCCCTCACAGCCGTTCTTCATGCGGGACATTCCGTTCTGAACGTCATGCCACACGACCTGCGGGTCGGGACGCGCCACCTTGTGACCTCCCCACGACTCGAATCTATAGCCGTTCATGGTGTCCAGGAGCGTGTAATCCTTCCAGTGCTCTGCGACTCTCATGTCAGTCCTCGCTTCCGAGCTTGTCACGCACCGCGTCGGCTATCAGCTTTGTGCACCTGTTCACCTTGTCCGCGTCCTTGCCTTCTATCATCACGCGCAGCAGCGGTTCAGTGCCGCTTTCGCGCACAAGTATGCGTCCGTCCGCGCCGAGAGCCGTTTCGGCTTCCTTTATTGCCGCGAGTATGTTTTCGTCCTTGTCCCAGAGCCCCTTCTTGTTGTCGGTTATCTTCACGTTTTCAAGGAGCTGCGGATAGTCCGTGAATTCATCGTTGTATTCCGAGAGCCTTCTGCCCGACTGTGTGAGCAGCGATAGCAGCTTCACCGCCGTGAGCTGTCCGTCGCCTGTGGTCGCATGGTCGAGGAAGATAATGTGTCCCGACTGCTCGCCGCCTATATTGAACCCGTCTTTCAGCATACGCTCCAGCACATATCTGTCACCGACAGCGGTGCAGACGGTGTTTATGCCGTGCTCCTTCATGTATGTGTGAAAACCGAGATTGCTCATGACCGTTACCACAGCCGTGTCGTTCCGTAATGCGCCGTCAGACTTCATTTTAGAGGAGATGATAGCTATAAGGCGGTCGCCGTCAACTATCCTGCCCTTGTCATCTACCGCCAGGCACCTGTCCGCGTCGCCGTCGAACGCCACGCCCAGGTCATAGCCCCCGTTCTTCACGCGTTCGCAGAGTTTCTCGATATGCGTTGAGCCGCAGCCGTCATTGATATTGCACCCGTCCGGCTCCGAGAATATGATGTCCGCCCGCACTCCGAGCTTGCTGAATAGTCCCAGCGCGGTCGCCGAGGCGCTGCCGTTTGCGCAGTCCGCGACTATGCGAAGGTCGTTCGGGGCGATAGCAGATGCGGAAACAAGGTGCTTTACGTATGTCTCGGCAGCGTTTGTAAGCTCGCTTACTCTGCCGACCGCAGTGCCCGACATCAGTTCCATTCTTTCGGGGGTGTCGAGGATAAGCGCTTCTATCTCGTTTTCCACCTCATCGGGGAGCTTGAAACCCGTTCCCGCGAACAGCTTTATGCCGTTGTATTCAACGCTGTTGTGTGACGCGGATATCATCACGCCCGCGTCAGCCATTTCTTTTGTCACAAGGTATGCCACCGCGGGGGTAGGCACCACTCCAAGTGTCACCGCGTCAGCTCCCACCGACATTATGCCCGATATGAGCGCGGCTTCCAGTATATCCGAGGACACGCGTGTGTCCTTTCCTATCAGTATCTTAGCCTTGCTGCCTGCGGTCTTGTGTTTTGTCAGAACTATCGCCGCTGCTCTTCCGATGTTCATGGCAAGCTCGCAGGTAAGCTCGGTTATAGCTACACCGCGGGCTCCGTCAGTCCCGAATAATCTTCCCATAATATGCTTTCTCCTTGATGTATTATATCTGAAATACGCGTGTGAGCGGTCATTCAAAAGTCTGCTGACCCGGCTGGTCGATGTTGAGGTGCTTGTATGCGAGCCTTGTGGCAGTACGTCCGCGGGGCGTGCGGGCAATAAATCCGAGCTGCATAAGGAACGGCTCGCACACGTCTTCCAGCGTCACAGCTTCCTCTCCGAGCGCCGAAGCAAGGGTCTCAAGTCCAACGGGCCCGCCGTTGTAGCCCTTGATTATCATAGTCAGCAGCCGCCTGTCCAGTCCGTCGAGCCCCAGCTTATCTATCTCCAGCCTGTCAAGGGCAATATCCGCCATATCGCGGGTTATCCTGCCGTTGCCCATGACTT
Source organism: Ruminiclostridium sp. (assembly GCA_017635675.1). Taxonomy (GTDB): domain Bacteria; phylum Bacillota; class Clostridia; order Oscillospirales; family Ruminococcaceae; genus Ruminiclostridium_E. The sequence goes on along the minus strand of JAGBLA010000108.1, from coordinate 25,220 downwards.
CGGCAAAGTCTCTGACGCGGCGAAGAAGCCTGTTTGCGATACGCGGAGTCCCGCGGGAGCGCTTTGCTATCTCAAGTGCTCCGTCGCGGTCGGTAGGAATAGTTAGTATCACGGACGAGCGCATAACGATGTCACAGAGCTGGTCTTCCGAGTAAAGCTCAAGGCGCTGTATCACGCCGAAACGGTCGCGCAGAGGGCTTGTGAGCTGTCCTGCGCGGGTTGTCGCTCCCACAAGGGTGAACCTCGGCAGGTCTATGCGTATCGACTGAGCGGAGGGACCTTTTCCGATGATGATATCGAGGACATTGTCCTCCATGGCGGGGTAGAGTATCTCCTCCACCTGTCTTGACATACGGTGTATCTCATCTATGAACAGCACATCGCCGTCCTTGAGGTTCGTGAGTATGGACGCGAGGTCGCCTGGTTTCTCTATGGCGGGTCCCGAGGTGATGCTTATGCCCACCTCCATTTCGTTGGCGATTATCCGCGCAAGGGTGGTCTTGCCGAGCCCGGGAGGTCCGTACAGCAGCACGTGGTCGAGGGTATCGCCTCTGTCCTTCGCTGCCTTTATGAACACGGACATATTCTCCTTCACCTTATCCTGTCCGATGTACTCGTTAAGGCGTTTCGGGCGCAGGCTGTATTCGATGTCCGTGTCCTCGGGGGTGAGCACAGGCTCGGTTATGCGTGAGTTGGCATATATCTCGTCGTCACGGTCATGGTTGGTCTCTATCATTTTTCGTTTCTCCGTTGTTTTTGTATGTATCGGGTATCCTGCCTTATCCTCCGAAGAGCCCTGTGACAAATCCTATGAGCTGCCCGAATATCGAGCCTATCGTCATCTTATATAACAGATATATGATGATAAAGCTCGTCAGTATTATCAAAAGCACGAGAATAGCTTTTATCATGCTTTTCTGCTTTTTCAGCTCCCTGCGCAGCTCTTCGAGCTCCGATGATACAGGGTCTCCGGTAATTATCCTGTTTTCTTCGTTCATTTTATGCTCCCTATTTTCTTGAGTGCTTCCTTGACGAGCTCAGAGACCGGTAATTCCGGTGAAAGCCCCGCGAGCGCCTTCTGCGCCTGCGCAGCGGTAAATCCCAGCGCCGTCAGCGCCGTCACTGCTTCCGCTATGCTTCCCGTCACGGCGATGGTCGGATTTGAAAGCTCTGCGTATGTATCCGAGCTTATCTCGCCTATGCGGTCTGTCATTTTGTCTTTAAGCTCCAGAATTATGCGGTCGGCGGTCTTTTTGCCTATGCCGGGAACTCTTGTGAGCACCTTGCCGTCGCCCTGCGCAACACACAGCGCAAATCCCTGCGGCGACATTCCCGACAGTATTGAAAGCGCAGCCTTCGGCCCCACGCCGTTCACGCTCAAAAGCAGCTTGAAACAGTTGAGCTCTGCGGCTTCACCGAATCCGAAAAGCTCCACCGCGTCCTCGCGGACGTTCATGTATGTGAGCAGGAACACCTCCTCACCGACTTTCAGCGGTGACAGAGTGTATGATGTTGTCCTGCAGGCATAGCCTACTCCGCCGCATTCCACCACCGCGAGGTCGGCGGTCTTGTGGGTGAGCTTTCCTCTGACCGAGTATATCAATTCTTCTTCTCTCCTTTCAGTGCCGCGTTCATCGCCGTGTTCATTGCCGAACCCGACGAGTGCGCGCAGCATACCGCGATAGCGAGCGCGTCCGCGGTATCGTCCGGCTTTGGTATCGCCGGGAGCTTAAGTATATTCTTGGTAAGCTCCTGCACCTGTTTCTTGACGGCTTTTCCATAGCCTGTCACCGAACTTTTCACCTGCAGGGGCGTATATTCGTATATCCCGATGTTTCTCTGCCGTGCCGCAAGAAGTACTATCCCTCTCGCTTCAGCCACCGCGATACCTGTCGTGGCGTTTGTGGTGAAGTACAGACGCTCTATCGCCATAGCCTCGGGCTTGTACCTGTCGAGTATCTCGCAGGTATCGTCGTATATTTCCAGCAGTCTTGTGTTGAACTCCGTCTCCGCGTCGGTGGTTATGGCGCCGTAGTCGATGACGCTGAACTGCCGCCGCTCGTATTCTATTACCCCGAAGCCCACTATGGCGTAGCCGGGGTCGATGCCGATTATCCGCATATAAACATTACCCCATAATAGTATCGTATTATTATAGCATATATTGGAAAGAATTGCAAGCATTTTTTATGTCTGAGAAAGAATAACGCCTGCACCGCGGCGGTACAGGCGTTTATGTATTCTGTTTATCAGCAGTCAGCCTTCCACAGACCGTGGAGATTGCAGTAAGCGTAAGCCGCGACAGCCTTGTCGTCGGGAGTGAGCGCGAAACATACTCCGGGTTTGTCGGCGGGGGTGAGGTATTTGCGCTGCATACCCTTTTCTGTCTCAAGACATACCCATTCGATGAGGTGGGCATCGGTCATGGGGTGCTCAACGCTTCCGACAGCGACTTTTACAATGCTTCCGTCAACTGTGACAACGGGAACGTGTTTTTCCTTTGCCGCGTCAACGGTATTGGCGATTACCTCTTCCATAGCCTCGCCGCAGCACTTGATGTCACAGGCTTTCTTGTCGATAACGGCAACAAACTGTCCGCAGCCCTTGCACTTGTAGAATTTTGGTGTCATAGAATCTCTCCTTATGTGTTCATGGGTTATTTACGGCTGCCTGTGCGGCAGCGTACTTACGCGTTCACAGCATTCCCGAGACGCTTTCCGATATAGTTCTCTACCTCGTTCTCGCCGATGCCGAGCACGAACGAGAACTCGGGGTATATCATGTTCTCCGCCATGCGGAGCGCGTTCTCGTCGGACACGAGCACCTTCTTGCCGCTGTCGCGGCAGGATTTTGTATGAAGGTGTATGGTCTTTATGAGTGTGATTATGCGGGTGCAGTCACCCTCCTTGAGTATCAGCTCGATAGCGTTCCTGCGCTCACGGGTGTTCCGGTCAAGCGTTATCTCTCCGTCCGCGGAGTTGTCGATAGCCGCGTTTACTTCGTCCTCGGTCATGGGTCTGCGCAGCCGCAGCTGAGCCGCGCCCACGGGTATGAAGTACGACGACGAACCCGAGCTTACCGGTACGAGCTTAAAATAATCCTCGTATTTCACGCCGTCAAAGGTCTTGTTTTCAACAGCCTCGATACGGCATACACCAACTCCCTTGTAAACTACGTAATCATTGACGGAAAAATCTGCCGTATCCATTTACAAAACCTCCTTAGCGATGAAATATGACAAATTCATGTATATTTATTATACCACATTTTTTTAACATTTAACATAGGCTATTTGTACAAAAAATCAATTGTATAAAATTGTCAAATCGCGCATAATGCACAGCATAAAGCCTATTACAGCCTGTATAATGCAGTACGGTTTACTTTAATATGTGAAAACTGCGAAAAATGTTGCATAAACGGTTGACTAATACGTTAAAATATGGTATAATATATGCTATTAAAAAGCAAAGGACTGAAAAAAATGGAAATGCCTTTTGACCCCAACGAGGGCAAAAACCTTACCATAGACACGGATTTCGGCACTTATGCCCGTTATCCCATAAAAACTCACGTTATCATGAAGGACGACGTTATGACCGATGTGCTTGACAAGTACGTCTGTCCGTACCTTGAAAAGGGCGATACGGTCATCATCTCCGAGAAGATAATCGCCATAACCCAGGGAAGAGCCTTTCCTATCGACGAGATAAAGGTATCCCGCCTTGCAAAGTTCCTGAGCCATTTCGTAGTAAAGACGAATTACGGCATCGGTCTCGGTATGCCGCAGACTATGGAGCTGTGCATACGTGAGGTCGGAAGACCCAAGGTGCTGTGGGCGGCGTTCTGCGCGGCTATCGGCAAGGTCTTCGGCAAGAAGGGTGTGTTCTATAATATCTGCGGCATGAAAGCAAGAGCGATAGACGGTCCCTGCGAATACACGCTGCCGCCGTATAACCACTACGCAAAAATGGCTCCGGACAAGCCCGACGAGGCTGCGGCGGAGCTCGCAAAGCACTGCGGCTGTGATGTCATCATCATCGACGCCAACGATATTGCCGCCACTGTTCTCGGCAAGAGCAGGGCAGACCTCCCCACAGCTTTCGGTGAGCAGGTGTTCCGCGACAATCCCCATGACCAGTGTTCTCAGCAGACCCCTATCTCTATCGTGAGAAAGGTAAGCGCATAAGAATTGATAAGCACATAAAAAGAGCCTTCCCGCGGGAAAGCTCTTTTTTATTGTAACGCAGATGTGTCGGCAAGACAGATCCCCGCATTATCCCGAATGCCGTCAAGTGCGCGGTCGAGGTGCTCCCGCAGAGCTTTCATGGCTTCGATATACTCGTTGGACACCAAAGACATGAACGGTGCGCCCTCCGGCACTTCAAGCTGCTCGTTTGCCTTCTCCATATCTGCCTTTATCATTGCCCGTTCATTGCCGTCGGTATCGTGCCGGCGCAGCTTCTCATACATCTTATGGGTATCTTCCTTTATCTTTAAGCTTGCGGCAGTATGGAACTGCACCTCAAAGCAAAGGCTCCGTATCGGTGTGCAGTTTCGGGAATTGCTGTATCTGCCGCTCACGAGTCGGTCGGAGCGGTGATCATAGCACATATCCGGCAGGCGTATGACGGTATTTATCCCCCTGTACTGATTTGATACGTACGGCGTCCAGTAATTGCGGAACCGTTCGAGCTGAGAGCCGGGGAACTGCCCTATAAGCTCTTTTATGAAAGCCTCGGTACCGCCGCAGTAATCCGTCGGTTCGTCAAAGCATACGGTATAGCGTATTATATCGCAGGTGCCGCCGAACAGCTCCTCGGGTGTTTTGCCCTCCTTGCTGTTTCGTTCATACAGCTTTCCGTACAGCGAGGCAGGTGATTTGATACGCGTTTCGGTGCCTTCAAGCCGCGTACCGGTCTTTTCGCAGAGCTTACTCATACATTTTGTAAGCCATGTCTCGGCAAGCAGGTGCTCGGAGTATCTTCTTACGATGTCACGATTCATGTCGCACAGCGTCTGCAAGTTCACCAGACGCTCAAGGGCGCTTTTACGGTGACTAAGCATTTCGTTAAATGCATCTGTCCGAACGAACGGTATCCCGCGCAGCTGTGACATCAGGTCGTTCTCGATGAATTGGTACTCGCTCCCGCTTTCGAGCCGTTCTCTGAAGCTTCCGAGCTTGCCGCGTATCTTCATGTACGCATGTTCCGACACGGTGCCGAAAACGAGCGCCTGGTGAAAAGCCTCAATGCTCTCGGTGAACTCCGTAAGCGCGGTATCATTTTTTATTCTCTGACGTCTTATAGTAAAGAACGAATCAGCGTATGTCCGCAGATCTGCGATGTCAAATACGGCGGTATTATCGTCCGCGTCGGAGTACGGAGCCATATTGTCGGCGGCTGCTGTGTTTTCCGGCGGGGCAAAAAGCGGCAGTCCCACATCCTCAAGGCGCGGAAGACCGTCGGTGATATCATCGGTATCACCTGTCTCATCGTCCCATGTTATCAATTTTATCCTGTCGCCGTCCGAGACCGCGTTTGCCGCGCCGTAGCGGTTGATTATGGAAATGGTCTGTTCCTTTGTGAGGTAGGACACGGAACCGTTGTAGTCGCACACGAAATAGCCGTAATCGCAGTAATGCTCGTCAAGTATCTCTATCCTGCGATTAGTCATGTTGAATGTCCTGAACCTCGGTTTCTCCCGTTTTGTTACGCCGATAAGTGTTATCGTGCGGAAGAACCCGGATTTATACGGGAGTATCCTCATGGGATTGTAACCGGTGTATTCCGCGGCATTCCGACAGGCTTTCAGGCGGACGATACCATTATCGTCGGTGTACACATCCGGGAGCCGCTCGAAGGGCGGGGTAAACAAATCAAACCCGATGAGGTCATACATCAAAGGGCTGAGCCGGGTACAGCCCTCCCATACGAGCTCGCCGTATTCGTTCAGACTGTAATTGACCTTTAGGATATATAAAGAACTGTCGGTGATATCTGCAATTTTGTTCCATGCATAGCACACATAAAACTCACTCATTATCGCTGTCTTCCTTATACTTCTCTGTGAGCCGCATCAGCTTTTGGCGTATTTCCTCACGGATCTCGCTGTTGTCTGTGATCTCCGCCATGTCTTCAAATTCCACCGCAAGCTTTACCAGAGCATTCTGCGCCACATTATGCACCTGAATCGTGCAGAAGGTGTCGTCCGAGCATATCAGGTCATAGTCATATCCGAATGTATCGATCATAGTGTTCATGAACGTCCGCTTGACCTTTATGCGGGCAGACGGTATGTTCCTGTCAACGAACATAACGCTGTTTTTATAGAAGTAGTCACGCAGGCTGAACCCACGGCTGTCCATACACTCGACAGCGTTCAGCTGTGCGGGGTCATGCTCCGGTTCGGGATATATATTTCCGGTGTATTTTGACAGAAAACGGCTGCGGAAAAGCTTGTCTTTTAGTTTAAGCATTTCCGTTTGTTCAGCGGAAAGCCCGCTCTCATAGGGCTCGGCGTCTTCATCGGTGCATTTTACATCTGTTATCCTGTCAATGCGGAAGGTAATGTATTTTATCGGCGCATGATCTCTGACGCTGTATGTGAGAAGGTAGAAACTGTTGTTCTTGCAGAAGATCTTGAGAGGGTTTACCTTGTATTCTCTGATACAGCCGTTCTGATCAGTACGGGGTATCATCGTGCCGTCAGGTCCATGGTCACAGGTGCGGAATGTGACTTTCTTATAGTTCGTCTCGCCGTTTTCGTCCGGAAGGGGGTACAGTGCCTTGATAAGCGCTGTAATATTGTCATAGAAGGTTCCAGGGTATCGTTCCGTGCTGATGCCGTTATTGTCGTTTGTCTCACGCATATACCACGGCAGCAGCATGCTCAGCCTTTCCGAAAGCTTGTCCGCCTGGGCTTTTTCACAGTACGGATTGCCGTGCAGGGCGGCGCGCAGGATAATGATATCCGTTTCGCTGAACGGAAGCTCGGCATAGTAGCCGCCGTCCTTCTTCCTTATAGTCACATTGAGCGGCAGGAGCCTGTCGGTGTATGCGTCAAGCGCGTAACGGATATCTTTTTCTTTTGCACCCGTGAAAGCTTTACATAGCATCTCCGGAGACACGGGCGAATCGTAGGTCGCAGTTATGATAAGCATTTCAACGATAGCTGTCAGATCCAAGCTTCCCATGAGCGAGCTGCGCAGAGCCTCCGTCATCGGCGGTATCTCCGGCAGAAAGTCCATGTACCATTCCTCGGTCTCTTTTATGTATTTAAGGCGGAAATCCTCGTCGGCAAGAAGGGCGCTGCGCAGGTTGTGGAGCCTGTCCGCGCCCTTTATCAGCACAGCGTCCTTATCCGAAAGTATCCCGTTCACGTACTCACGCATGACATAACCTGGCTTTTTCGTCAGCAGCTTCACGAGCTTTAACACTCTTTCACCGCCGATAGCTTCTATCTCTTTTTCGGAAGCGTCGGTGTCCTCCAGCAGGTCGTGGAACAGCGCGGCGATACGGCAGTCGATGTCTCCGCCCTTTTCCCGTACCGTTTTTTCGACCGATATCGGGTGTATTATAGCCGGCGACCCGTCCTTGCGCTCCTGCCCGGAGTGCTTAAGTTTCGCGAATTTCAGCGCCTCTTCAAATCTTTCTTCCGGGTTTTCTTTCATTGGTACCTCTCGTTGTCATTCATCGGAGTCGAAACCGTAGAATGCGGCATAATTGCCGTCGTGCCGCTTGCTTATGTAGGTGCAGCTGTCGGCGCGCTTGTATAGCTCCTCGAACGGATAGCTGTCGCCGTCGAGATAGAACGCCGCGCCTACACTTACGGCTATCCTGCGTTCCCCGAGCTCGGGGATATGTACGTTGTCTATACATTCAAACAACCGTTCTGTCATATTTCTGCCTGTTTCGATATCAGTAACGCCGGGAATGAACGCCGCAAATTCGTCTCCGCCGAGCCGCATTACCACATCAACGCTTCGGAACGTGTGCTGCATGCTGTACGCGATCGACATCAGCACCTTGTCGCCCACAGCGTGACCGTATGTGTCGTTTATCGACTTGAATTTGTCCGCGTCAAGGAGCATGAACATACCATGTTCGTTATTGCTGAGCATAACGCGTATCTTGTGCTCGCCGCTTCCGCGGTTGCTAACGCCTGTCATGCGGTCTGTCTCGGACAGGTACAGGAGCTTGTCGCGGTCGCGCTTTTCCTTGTCTATAAGCTCTGTGGTGAACATAACGTGCGAAAGTCTGCCTGCGGCGGTGCGCTCTGAAACGATAAATCTTGCGCGGAACCAGAGATTGTTGTGGTTGAGAAACTCAAGAGTGATAGTATTGGTCTCGGAAAGCCGTTCCTCGAGCGTGTCGATGTCCACGAACTCACGCACGGACTCCTTTGACAGCTCGTTTGTGAGCTTATCGGTCACATAGTAGAGCGTTTCGCGCATATTATTTCCGCCGTTGTCTGCAAGCTCGCTGACGAGCGGGTCTTTTGACGATATCTCGCTGTAAGTGTCATTTATAACATTAAGGTCGAACACGGTCATATAGATATCCGCGATAGAGGAGAGCTGGAAGTTCAGCTTTTCCTCCGCGATGCCTTTTCTGAAAATGTTCATGAACACCGAGCCCGCGATAGCCGCTGTCGCCGTGAGCACTATGACCGTTACCGCCATTAGTATTTTAAGCGGTGCCAGGGCATTTCCCGAGCCTATCACCGAAACGCTGCGCCAGTTATTCTCGATAGGCACGCTGTATACGATATACTGCTGACCCGCGAAGGCTATCTCGTAATGGCTGTCTTTCATCAAGAATACACGGGCAGCGGCTTCCGCTCCGAGGGTGCCTTTCTCTTCGCGGTAGTTTTTGCCGAGCTCCTGCTTGTCCGAGTGCGCTACGACGCTTCCGCTGTCGGTGATGACCATAGCCTGGGTGTCGGCATCGGACTCGGCTATCTCCTCTGTAATCTTCTGAACGGTATCGAGGCTCATGTCGAGCGCTACCACGCTTTTCCCGTCGCTCAGCAGCTGTGCGAGTGTTAAAATGACTGTTTGTGTCTTTGCGTCAACATAAGGCTCCACGAGGGCGAGACTTCCGTTCATCCGGAGGGCATCGGTGTACCACGGGCGTTCCGTGGGGACGTAATCATCTTCCGGCACCCACCCCGAGCTGTCGAGGTATTCGCCGTTTATGTAGCCGTAAAAACCTGTGAAGTCCTTGTTCACCGTATTGATTATACACTCGGACTGAAGCGTCATGTACGCGAGTATCTCCTCGGACGGGCGTTTGTCCCGCATGAGCGTATCAATGGTGTACGCGGCGGTGCGTATGGAATCCTTGCCGTTGAGAAGATAGTTGTCAAAGCGGTTTGCCGATCTTATGCAGCTTATCTCGCCGTTGCTTATAATGCTTTCCTTTACTGAGGCTGTCATGAAAACAAAATATACTACCGTAAGCACGACAAAGAACAGCGGAGCTGCCGCTGCTGCAAGAATATGTCTTAATCCCGATCGTTTCAGGTCTCCTGCGATTCCCGTGATCTTTTTTTTCATGCTTTCACCTTTATAATATATTATAGGTCGTATTATATGAAACTTTTACTCCCTGTATTATACCATATAAAAACCCGCGTGTCAATACATGATCTCTTTGGCCGTGTTTTCCGCGATATATGGCGGAAACCCGTATCTGCAGCGGAAAAAGACGTATTGACAACGCCCGTTTCCTGTGATATAATACGTTGGAATCGATCTTAGCGGAAACTTTGAATGAGAATAACAATGGTTCTTTTTGCGGCGGGATCTTTCAGAAAGCTCACGACAGAGGACAGGAATGAGCAGCAGCTAATGACAAGAAGGAATTATATGAACACATATACAAAAACCATGACCGAAGGCAGCGAATTCGGCAATATCATAAGATTTACCCTGCCGCTGCTGCTCGGCAATCTGTTTCAGCAGTTCTACAACATCGTGGACTCGGTGATCGTCGGGCAGTATCTTGGCAAGAACGCGCTTGCGGCCGTAGGTGCGACGGGCTCGATAACGTATTTTTTCTACGCGTTCTGTATAGGCATCTCACTCGGCGCGGGCATACTCATAGCCCAGCATTTCGGCGCGGGCAACGAGAATGAGGTAAAGAGGTACATAACCAATTCCGCCTATGTCATAGGAGCTTTCGGAGTTGTGCTGTCTGTCGCGGCGTATATACTCGCACCGTCGCTGCTGCATCTGCTCGAAACGCCCGAAACGATATTCGACTCGTCCCTCGGGTATATGCGCATTGCCGTGTCGGGGACTGTGGCGGTAGCTGCGTACAACTGGATAAACGCAGTCATGCGCTCCCTCGGAAATTCGCGGATACCGCTGTTCTTCCTGATAGTCGCGAGCGTGCTTAATGTGGCGCTCGACCTGCTATTTGTCATAGTTTTCGGTATGGGTGTGAACGGCGCGGCGCTCGCGACTATAATCGCGCAGGCGGTATCCGCGCTGAGCTGTATAATATTCGCGTTCGTGAAATTCCCGCAGTTCCGCTTTGACCGCCGTACAGCGGCACTCGACATGAAAGCGGCGGGGAACTGCATATCCAAGGGAATACCAATTGCCGTGCAGAACGCGTTCATATCCGTATCTATGATATATCTGCAAAGGACGGCGAACACATTCGGCGATACCGTTATAGCTTCCTATACCGCTACTATGCGTGTTGAGCAGATAATCCAGCAGCCCTTCGCGTCCCTCGGCGCCGCGCTGTCAACGTTTGTGGGGCAGAATATCGGCGCGGGAAAGACGGACAGATGCATCAGGGGATATCGGCTGTCCATGATAGCTATGGCAGTGTTCTCGGCAGTTATGCTCGTGATTTTCATGCTGTTCGGCGGGAACATAGTAAACATCTTCGTTGAGGACGCCGAGGTCATCGACATAGGCGGGAAAGCACTCAAACTGTCCGCGTGCTTTTACCTTTTCCTCGGCACGATACACACCACCCGGGGAGTTCTCAACGGTGCGGGTGACGTATTCTACGCCATGGTGAACGGCTTTGTGGAGGTCATCGGACGTATAGGCTTCGCGACGGTACTCGCGTCGATACCCGAGATAGGGTGCTGGGCGGTATGGGCAACCTCGGGACTTACGTGGTTCCTTACGGGGCTTATGAGCTATATACGCTACAAAGGCGGCAAATGGCGCAGTCATTCCGTGACATGAAGTGTCGGAAAGAATTGTAAAGTGCGGCGTTTTTTTGCCGCCAAATCATTGAAAAATCCCGCGCGATGTGTTATAATACAGTAACAGGCTTAAAAATAAATGCCTGTGTATCATTCAAGGAGGTATTTTATGGCAACCAACACAAGATCAACCAATCATCTTTTCTCACAGAACCCCGTGATACGAAGACTGTCCAAGATAGCGGAGCATACAGGAGGGGAAGTCTGCACGTACGGCGGGATCACTGCAAAGCTCGTTTTCTTTCTTATCGTTACAGCGCTCGGCGTGGGAGCCGCGGTGTTCATGAAAATGTCGTCGGGCTTCGGCGGTGAGCTGATATTCGATCAGCCTGTATTTGAAGACGGCGCGTCGGTGCAGATATACTCCAACGAAGCTATGGCAGTGGCAATCGCGGGGCTTATATCTATTATAGCGCCACTGCTCGCGGTGTTCATAAGACCCACTATCCCCGTTACAGGCTCGCTTTTCTGCGCGTCGATAGGCTTTCTGCTCGCATGGGCGGCGACGACCTTCGCCGATGTGTATCTTGCACCCGTGCTGCTTGCGCTTGTGATAACGCTTATCCTTGTTTTCACAATGGGATTTCTGTACGGAATGGGTATCATCAAGGTTTCACAGAAGCTCAAGACATTCATTCTGTCGGCGATCATAACCGTATGCCTCGGAAGTCTGCTGATGTTCGTGGGCTCGCTTATCCCGTTCACAAGAGACATCGTGGCGCAGCTTGCCGCAGATCCTGTGCTGTCGATAGGCATAAGCGCGATAATGGTAGTAGTAGGCTCGCTGCTCCTGCTCGTGGACTTTGACACTATCCGCGAGTCCGTTGAGAACGGTCTTCCGAAGAAATACGAATGGTACGCGGCTTACGGGCTTGCGTTCAGCGTTATATGGCTGTACTTCAAGGTGCTTGACCTTATTGTTAAGATCATGGGCAATAACCGCAGCAACTGACTGAAAACATACACATACGGATCACCGCCGCAGCAAAGACCGCTGCGGCGGTTCTTGTTTCTCGTCATCGTGTTTTCATCAAAAAATCTTGCAAATCATATAAATATGTGATATAATATACAGATAAAGTAAATAACCTGTCTTATTCATACAAAGGGGCATTATCTATGAATATATATTCGATAAAGAAAAGGATAGCGTCACTGTTCACGGCGGGCGTTCTTGCGATATGCTGTGTTTTTCACGGAGCTGTATCCGCGGGGGCGGAGGATTTCCCTCTGAACTCCTCAGGTATTCCGAACAGGCACCTGAGCGTCGATCCGACGGGACTGAGCGAAGGCTTTTCGGCAGTGCTTTACGACAATTCAAACGGTCTGCCGACCTCAGAAGCTAACGCTATCACGGAAACGTCCGACGGATTTATATGGATAGGAAGCTATGCGGGTCTGATACGCTATGACGGCAACACCTTTGAGCGCATGGATCCGTCAAGCGGTCTCACGAGCATAAAGTGCCTGTATGTTGACAGTTCCGACAGGCTTTGGATAGGCACCAACGATAACGGCGTGGGGGTCATGGAGAACGGCGGTATCCGTATGTGGGGAAAGCTCGACGGCATGAGTTCGGCTCATATCCGCGCCATTACCGAGGACGAGAATGGTATCATCTATGTCGCCACCACAAGCGGCATTACTACGATCGACCGTGACTACGACCTTAAACACATCGACGATGAGGCGATAGCCGAAGCGAATATGCGCGATCTTCGCACGGGGACCGGCGGGTATATCTACGGGACAACGGACCTCGGAGATCTTATCATGCTGCGGGACGGCGCGCTCGCAAGGTTCATAAGCGCCGAGGAAAACCCGTTCCACGGCGCGGGAGCTATACTTCCCTCGCTGACGGAGCCCGGAAAGCTGTACCAGGAGGCTGCCGATCTTCAGCTTTACTACATAGATATCAGCGAAGGCTATGAGATATTAGAAAAGATCGGGATCGAGCCGCTCAATTACATAAAATCGCTTGAATACATCGACGGCAAGGTATGGATATGCGCGACAAACGGTATAGGCGTTTTTGAGAACGGGACTTTCACACTGCTGGAGAATTTGCCCATGGACAATAACATCGGTCACGTTATGACCGACTATCTCGGCAATCTGTGGTTCACATCCACACGCCAGGGCGTTATGAAGGTCGTGCCTAACCAGTTTGCAGATATATTCGAGCGCTTCGGACTTTCGGAAGCTGTGGTCAATTCAACCTGTGCCTATGACGGTAAGCTGTTTGTGGCTACCGATACGGGGCTTACGGTTCTGGACGATAACGGTCCTGTATCTGCCATGCCTCTGACGAAGGCTAAGACCGTTTCGGGCGCGGATCTCGGTGAAAATGATCTTATAAAGCTGCTTGAAGGCTGCCGTATCCGCTCGGTGATACGCGACAGCAAGGACAGGGTATGGATATCCACATGGCGCAAATACGGATTGCTGCGCTATGACCACGGTGAGCTCACCGCGGTCACCGAGGAGGACGGACTGCTGTCCATAAGCTTACGCTCGGTAAGCGAGTGCAGCGACGGAAGTATGATCGTAGCGCTTACGGGCGGCGTGAATATCATCAAGGACGATAAGGTGACAGCCTCCTACGGAAAGGAAGACGGCATACTGAACATCGAGAGCCTTACCGCGGAGGAGGGACTGAACGGTGAGATACTCCTCGGCAGCAACGGCGGCGGACTTTACATCATAGATGATAACGGAGTGGAGAACATAGATGTCGCGGAAGGGCTTCCTTCGGATATCGTAATGCGATTGAAGCGCGACCCCGACAACAATGTGGTCTGGATAGTCACAAGCAGCGCCCTTGCCTACATGACACCCGATCATAAGGTGACAAAGATAAATAACTTCCCGTACCCGAACAACTTTGACCTGTATCGTAACAGCAATGGAGATATGTGGGTGCTGAGCAGCAACGGTATTTATGTGCTGCCCGCCGCTGACCTTATTGCGAACGGAGACATCACTCCCGTGTTTTACAGCGCGGCGAGCGGACTTCCGTGTATCGCTACCGCAAACTCATACAGCGACCTTACTGCCGACGGCGACCTCTACATAGCGGGAACAACGGGCGTCGGAAAAGTCAATATCGAGAAGTCATTCGAGAATGTCAGCGACCTTAAAGCACTTATACCTTACATCGAGGCTGACGGTGAGATTATATACCCCGACAGCTCCGGCAGCTTCACCGTTACAAGCGGCACTCAGAAGATAACCATTCCGAGCTATGTCTATAACTATTCACTCATGGATCCGCAGGTCAGCTTTCAGCTTGAGGGCTTTGACCGTGAGAGCGTTACGGTAAGCAGAAGTGAGCTCGTACCTGTGGACTATACGAACTTAAGCGGCGGCGAGTATCGTTTCGTGCTCAGTGTGAAGGACGCAATGGGACGCGGTAACAAGGAGCTTTCCGTCCTTATCATAAAGGAGCGTGCTTTCTATGAGCAGTGGTGGTTCTACCTTATATGCATACTTGCGGGTATGCTCATAATCTGGGGCGGCATACGACTGTACCTTATGAAAAAGACCGAAAGGTTCCGTCAGCGTGAGGCGGAGCAGAGGCGGCTGTTCGACCAGACCGCGACAGCGCTCGTAAACGCCATAGATGCGAAGGATAAATATACTCACGGACACTCCGCAAGAGTCGCGGAGTATTCGAGAAAGATAGCCGAGCTCGCGGGCAAGACCGAAAAGGAATGCGATGACATCTACTATGCGGCGCTGCTGCACGACGTCGGAAAGATAGGCGTTCCCGGCAGCATCATCAACAAGAACGGCAGACTTACCGATGAAGAATACAGCATAATCAAACAGCACCCGACAAAGGGCGTTCAGATACTATCGAGCATAACAGGATTTCCGTATCTTAGCGTCGGCGCGCACTATCATCACGAGCGCTATGACGGCAAGGGCTATCCCGAGGGGCTGAAGGGCGAGGAGATACCCGAGATAGCGAGAATGATATCGGTGGCTGACGCTTATGACGCTATGACCTCCAAGAGAAGCTATCGTGACCCGATACCCCAGCAGAAGGTGCGCGAGGAGATCGTCAAGGGCTCGGAAACACAGTTCGACCCTGTGTTCGCGGGATATATGCTGCACCTTATCGACCTCGATACCGAGTATATGATGAAGGAAAGGGACGAGAGCCAGGACGCAGAGGGCATATCCGACCTTACCGTGGGAGAATACAGAAGCAGCGTGTCCGAGGGGATACTCGTGACCCCGAAAATGACGACTGTCACATTGTCGCTCGGGTCGGACGAGGAAGCCACGGGTATCCGCCCCGAGCCGTCGCTGATACTCTTTGACGCTCTTGACGGGCGTGTCCACAGTGACGAGCGGGAGATAAAGGATCTGCTTTACTTCGAGTACGGCGAGATATGGTTCGACGGGCGTACCATGACGGGCGGAGCAAGAAAGATGCAGTCGAAGACTATCGGCACGGTCTCCAATGAAATAAAGAAAAACGGCGATTACAAGATCGAGGCGGTAAGGATAAAAGACCACGCTCTTATCCGTGTCATCGGCAGGAACAGCATTGTTGAGGTCGTTACGGCGCTCCCCGACAGTTCAAGATATCTGCATATCGGTCTTACGGGCGAGCACTGCCGTTACTTTGATATAAAGGCAGTCAAGGCGGAAGCCGAGTCTCCGTCCGACTACATACCGAGGATAGCGGAGGAGATAAGCTATATCAATGTGCCCGCGGGAGATATTCCGAATGTTCAGGTCGATGATTATCGGACAGCGCACTCCGAGGGCATAAAGATAGAGGACGGGCTTACCATAACGTTCCATGCGAAATGCCTGCCCACAGCGCGGCTGGTATGGCATTGCCCGTATATCGACATTTTCTGCTCCGATAACGGCAAGGTGGGCGGTGAGAATTACCGCGACATTGCGTTCATGCGGTTTGACGGTGAGTTCTGGGAGAGCGACCCGAGCTGTCATACAGATGTGAATGTCATCAAGACCGACGCCTTCGGCGGCTGGGAGGCATGGAAGAATTACAACAGGGAAGGCTATGACGCTCTTGTAACATTTAAGGCAGAGGGCGGCAATATCACTATTATCACCGAAAATGCGGGCATATCAATTATGAACACAGCTATGATGAACGGGATAGACCGTCCGATATATGCGGCGATCACGGGCGACCAGTGCGCGATAACGAATATCCGCATAAAGTACAGCGAAAAGGATGCCGCAGAAGACAATAAAACAACGAACGGCTGATATATGCCGTTTGCTGTAAATACGGGAGTAGGACTATGGAGAGAGAGCACAAGATACAGATATGGATAAACGCGGCACTGCTGCTGTTTTTCGGCGCTTTGTTCATCATCGGGACATTTACCGACGAAGCTGTCGCGGGGGCGATATATTCACCGGGAAATACAGTTGTCGCGGTCATTACCGCACTTGGTCTCTATCCGTTTACGGCGGCGGCAATGCTGTTCATCGGTTCGCTCTGCGAACGCGCGGTACACTGCGAAAAGAGCAAGCCGATAAAAGTCCTGCTGTGTGGTCTGTGCTGTCTGCTCGCTTTGGCAGGGGGAATAGCGGGAGGTTATTTTCTCCTCGAAAAGAACAGCTTCGGGTTTCTGTTTCCCGCGCTCAACAAAAATATACCCGCAATACTCGCTGTGAGCGTCATCTTTGTATGTCCGATGTTTGTATTCGGGTATCGTGCCGCGAAGAATACCCGGGACAAGCTGCTGGCGAAAAGGGTGATAGGGCTTATAGTTATCCTTCTGATAAGCATCATAGCTATGCAGGTGCTTAAGCACTCGTTCACCCGTCCGCGCTTTCGCACCGTTGCGGTAGGATATGAGGGAATTGGGTTTGTACCGTGGTACACTCCGTTTCCGGGTTCCGCGGAGCTGTCCGAGCTTTACGGGCTGAACGGCGACGAATTTCTGTCATTTCCCAGCGGTCACAGTATTCTAAGTGTCTGCACCATGTTCATTCTGCCGTGCCTTTCATGGCTCTTACCGAAGCTTAAGGACAAGCAGGTGACTCTGTTCTGGGCAGGTCTTATATTCGGTGTCATCATCATGTTCACAAGAATGGTGCTCGGAGCCCACTATCTCAGCGATGTATCCGCCGGCGCGATCATAGGCACTGTGCTCTCACTCGTGTTCACGCTTATTCAGATACGAATATCAGGCAGGGAGCGGCAAAGCTTATCATGACCGGAATGAAAACTCCCCGCATCCGCGGGAACGCTGCGGATACGGGGAGTTTTTTTCATCCGATCACGGTAAGCGCGTGAAACGGCTTTATACAAGTTTTTCGAGTGTTCTGATAAGCTCAGCCGTATCTACCGGCTTGGTAAGGTGAGCATTCATACCGACGCCTGCGGTCTTATGCGCGTCGTATTCTATGCTGTTTGCCGTAAGCGCGATGATAGGTACGCTTCCCGCGTCAGGGCGGGACATGGAGCGTATAGTTTTTGTGGCTTCCATACCGTCCATTATCGGCATATGGATATCCATGATTATTGCGGCGTAATCGCCCGGCGTGCTGGCTTCAAACATCTCGACAGCCTTCTGACCGTTCTCGGCAATATCCGCGGAAGCTCCCAGAGCCGCGAGCATCTGTCGGAGCATCTCCGCACCGATGATAACATCTTCAACGATAAGAATATGCTTTCTGTACAGACCCGAACCTCCGGTGCCGTCGCTGCTTCCCGGTACGGCGAGATTGCTCAGCTCGTTCTTGACGTTGCCTATGCTTCTTCGTATCTCCTCCGTGGTAATGGACATCTCGTTGGTAGCTTCGGCAAGACTGTTGGTAAGGTCGCTCACTGTTGCGACTTCCGTTGCGAGCTGTTCCGCGCCCTTGATTATGCTTAGTGCCGATTCGTCTATCTGTTTCTGGTTCTCGTTGCTGTTATTGGCGGTGTTCTCGGAGTTTGCGGCGAGGTTCTTGATCTCGGACGCCACGACCGCGAAGCTCTTGCCGGCTTCACCCGCACGGGCAGCTTCTATTGCCGCGTTGAGCGCAAGCAGGTTGGTATGGCTTGCTATGCTCACGACTTCCTTATTGTTTGCGCCGAGCTGGTCGATAAGACCGCGTATCTCGTTCATGGATTTTTCAAGGTTCTCGGTGAAATCTGAGACTCCCTGTATTTTAAGCGCTATGTTGCTGCTGTCGGAAGCGTTGCGCTCATTTCCCGCTGCCATTTCGTCAATGGATTTGTAGATGTCGTTTACTTCGTTTTCCATGCGCTCGATAGCCGAGAGGAGCTTGTGATGCTCGCCCGTAGCCTGCGCGCGCTGACGCTCGACTTCCTTTGCAAGGCACTCCGCGTGGTCCATTTCCTGCTGGTCGTGGTCTTTCTGGTAGTGTATGCAGTTCTCCTTGACGTTGAACCCGTTGTATATCGCCGTCGCCATTTGAGTGCAGGTGGAGTAACCGCAGCAGGTGCAGTTAATGTTCTGCTTGTGCTTCGTGGTCTTGCGCATGGATATGAATATAGATTCAAGCTCTGTGGGCGACGGTGTCTTGTATTCTGTTTTCTTTGACCTGTCGGTATATTTGCGGATATAGTCCTCAAGGCGCAGATGTCTGAACTGTCTGTTTAAAGCTGCAAGACGCATTTTGGGGGAAGCGTGCTTTGACCATGCGCTTGCGGGGCGGTTCTTCTTTGACGCTTCTTTGATCTTCAGAAGATTGTACATCGCGTCGTCGGTCTCGGACATTTTAGGATCCACCGCTGTACCGCAGATACAGCCGTTCTCGCAGTTGAGCGCGTCGATGAACAGGAACGGGGTAGTGCCGTCCTTTATGCGCTTCCTGTTCTTTTGGAGCCATTCGTACATACGCTTTTCGCCTTCTATCTGGCGGATAGCGACATCTTCTCCGAGGAACCAGTACACGTTCTCCTTAAGTCCGCCAGGAGTTGGATAGATCGAACCGAGACCGTACTCTATCTCGTCGGTGCAGTTCGGACCGCTTATCCTGTGCTCCTTGACGTACTTCATGAGGTGGTCGAATGTTACGTTATACTGTACAAGACCCGCGTTGTTGGGATCGTCTATCTCCATTTTTTTCGCGATACAAGGGGATATGAACGCAAGCTTGTCTGTGATCTTAAGCTCCTTGCGGCAGTACACCGCAGCGCACATCATCGGGCTGTGTATCGGGAACAGCTTTGGGAGAAGCTCGGGAGTGTAATCCTCTATGTATCTTACGACCGCGGGGCAGGGCTGAGAGATACCGCCGAGGTAGTTGTATTTCTTGATGTAATTAAGATAGCCCCAGGTAGTGATGTCTGCGCCGAATGAAACGGATATGATGCGGTTCACGCCGAGCTGCTTCAATCCGCCGAGCACCGAGCCGTACTGATTCGGATAGTTTGCGAGGAACGCCGGAGCAAGCAGGAGCGATATCTTCTGACCCGCCTTAAGATCCTCAAAAAAGCGTTCGGTGTCATCATTGAATTCCCTTGCGCTGTGGACGCAGGCATCCATACAGGCACCGCATGAAACACAGTATGTACCGTTCACCGCGATACGCCGCTTGGCACCGTCAACATCGACGGACATACACGCGCCCATTGCCGGGCAAACATTAATACATTTGTTGCAGCCTATACATTTGTCATTCGTATAGACAAGCGATTCTGTGATCTGCATTTTTATCCTCGATTTATCTGTTAATTCTGAAACGAGCGACCTGATCCTTAAGCAGCCTTGACTGTCCCGAAAGCTCCTCGCAGGACGCGGCAGTCTCCTCCGCCGTCGCGGAGTTTGTCTGTATTACCTGCGATATCTGCTCGATGCCGCTTGTGATCTGGTTTATCGACTCGTTCTGTTCTGCGCTTGCGGACGCGATCTCGTTGATAAGCTCGGCGGTCTTTGCGGACATTTCCTTGACTTCCTTCATGGATTCCGCGGTAGCGAGCGCTATCTTGCTGCCGTTCCCGACAGCCTCGATAGACGCGGTGATAAGCGAAGTGGTGGAGTTTGCGGCTTCTGCCGACTTGCTCGCAAGGTTGCGGACTTCATCTGCAACTACCGCAAAGCCCTTGCCCGCGTCACCCGCACGCGCAGCCTCGACTGCCGCGTTGAGCGCGAGTATATTGGTCTGGAATGCGATATCCTCGATGGTTTTGATAATCTTCTCGATCTCCTGTGAGGTGTTGCTTATATCATTCATGGCGCTTACCATGTTCTGTATCTCTGTATCCTGCTCGTTTACCCTGTTCTGGGTCTGTTTGGAGAGACTGCCCGCCTGAGCAGCATTCTGCGCGGTTGCGGCGATCTGAGAGGACACCTCCGCGATAGTGGCGGAGATCTGCTGGATAGCGGAAGCCTGACGGGTGGTGCCGTCCGCAAGGGACTGTGAGCCCTCAGCCATCTGGCTGGAACCGTTCATCACCTGGGCGCTCTCGTTGTCGATATCCGACATGATTCTGCTAAGTTCGTCAAGGATAAGGCGCATGGAATCCTCGATCTTTCTGAAGTCACCCCGGTATTCAACCGACGGGGGAACGGTAAGATCACCCGTCGATACCGCGGTAAGTACGTGGGAGATATCGTCAACATAAGTGCGCATCGCGTCTATGCATTTTCCGAATTCTGTGCAGAGCTTTCCTATCTCGTCGTCGGTGTCGTAGCTAAGGTCTGCCGAAAGGTCGCCGTTCGCTATCTGCGAAGCGGACTCCGCAAGCTTTCCGAGAGGCTTTAAGTGGCGCGTGATAACAACGAATACTATGCCTGTTCCGCCCACGAAGAACACGATGAACATAACAAGGAACATTATACCGAGGTCTGCAAGTGCGCCTTCGATGTCTCCCTTCGGCATTATGTAGCCTACTGTCCAGCCTGCTTTGTCAAGTTTCTTGAGAGTGAAATACTTTTCAGTGCCGTCGTAGTCCTTGTATATCCCGATGCTCACATCATTGCCGAGGGACGAAACAGCCTTTGAATACTCTCCCGCCGCTGTATTGACCGTAGTGAGCCTGCCGTCCGCCGTCGGCATGTAATCGGAATTGGAGTGAACGAGGAATGTGCCGTCCGCGTCGATAAGAATGGGATAGCCGTGCTCGGTGAGCTTCATGCTGCTTACGAGTCCGGTGAGTACATCAAGCTTGAAGTCACAGCCGAAAACTCCCACAAAGCTTCCGTTTGATTTTATCGGAGCCGCAACTGTGAAGATTATACCGCCCGTTGAAGCGTCAACGAATGGAGAAGTGCATATCGCCTTGTTCTGAGCCTTCGCGGCAGTGTACCATGAACGTATCGTGGGGTCGAAGTCAGACGAGAGGACAGCACCCGAGCCGAGGTAGATAGTCTTGTCCTCGTAGGAGGTATATGCGTCGAGCAGCGCGCTGTTGAGCGGCAGCACTGTCGCTGTGAAATCAGGGTCTCCGGAATGGTCGGGCTTGAGCGCGTAAAGAGTTCCCGACGCGTTAGCCTGAGCCGCCGCGAAAACGCACTGTTCTCCGAGCCACGCATTCATTTTCTCGGCGTTGGCAAGAAGAGCCTGTTCAGTCTCAACAGTAAGCGTATTCTTGACCTTGTTGAATGACACGAGGTAACCGATCAGCGACACGCATAGCAGTGTGATCGACGTTACCGCGCTTACTGTAAGCAAAACTGCCTTTTTCAGACCCATTTTCTTTTTCATTTTTTCATTTACCTCCCGGTTTTATTACTGGATAGAGATCAGTTTTTTCCGTTCCAAACGACGTTCATTAATGTTAAGTGTCTTTGCGATTATCATGAACATCGCGGCAGGCACGCCCTTGCCCGATACATCAGCCATTACAAGACCTATATGGTCGCCGTCGATGCGAGTGATATTGCAGTCAGTATCAGAACGGTACGATTGAGCTGCTGCCTTATCGGTTTACGTTTCATTTCTGTCATGCAAACGACCCTGTTCCTTCACAATAATCCCCTAAACGGCGATTACTGTCAGTATAACACATTTAGAGAGATTTGTCAAAGGCTTTCGCACGATTTGACAGTGTTTTGGGTAAAAATAGCAAAATTATCGCTTTTTAAGCAAATTTAACAGTGCAGGATAAACGGATACAAACAAGAGCATGAACAAAATCGCTGAAATATTGTACCATAATTCCAAAACCATGTCAAGCATATTTTCGTGCGCGCTATTGCAAATATGAGTTTTGTATGATATAATAAATATCGGGGATCCGAATCTGAGCTAACAAAGGAGCAGCGGTTATGAATGGCAGATCGAAGATATTTGACCGCGAAACTGTGAAATACACGGCGCTTTTCTTCATGTTCTGGGGACATCTTTTCGCGTGGCTCACTATCATGCGCAATCCCGGTATAAGCGACCCGTATTCGGTCATGCCGCTGTGGCAGAACCTGCTTTCACACGCTTCGCTGATATGTCCGCCTGTAATGTTCTTCTTTATCGCGGACGGGTACAAGTACACCCGTGACCGCAGAAAATACGCGTTTCGGCTGCTGATTTTTGCCTGCATAACGCAGATACCCGACTGGATAGTGTTTGTACCTTCGCTCGGCTGGTGGACGGCAAACGTGATGTTCACTCTTCTTGCAGGTCTGCTCGCGGTCATGGCGTGGGAGAGCAGTCTGAAAAAGCCGCTGCGAGTGCTTCTTGTGGTGCTGTGCTGCCTTGGGACACTGGCGTTATCCGCGGACTGGGAGATATTCGGAGTGCTGTTCATACTATTTATACATATATTCCGCGACAGACCGAAAGCGCGGCTGATATCATACACTGTTATCGCCTGCGTGTGGAAAGGGATCGCGGTGGTATGGCAGGTCATAGGCGGGACATTCGATGGCGCTGCGATATTCAATGATAGTCTCGACCTTGCTTTCGTGATGCTCGGATATGTTGTGATGACCGTGTTTTACAACGGGAAGAAGGGAAAACACCCGGTTTTCTCAAAATGGTTCTTCTACATCTTTTATCCTGTGCATTATCTGATAATATACGCCGTGAAAATATGTCTTGACAATATCTGAACGCAGTTCCGGACTGCAGTTCAGAAAAAAGAATACCCGGGAGGTACAGCAATGTCAAAATTTCTACTTATCAACGGAAGCCCGAACGAAAAAGGCTGCACAGCCGCCGCGCTCGGTGAGATGAGCGCTGAATTTGAAAGGCTCGGCGCGCAGTCCGAGATATTGTGGCTCGGCAAAAAGCCTGTGCAGGACTGTATAGCCTGCTGTAAATGCAGCGAGACAGGCAGATGTGTCTTTGACGATGACGTGAACCGTGCTGCGGCGAGGATAGACGAATTTGTCGGGATAGTTGTGGGCTCTCCTGTCTATTACGGCGGCCCCACTGGAAGAGTCACGTCATTCCTTGACAGGCTGTTTTTCAGTGTTCCTGCCGAAAAGTTCGCGGGCAAGCTCGCCGCGTCAGTCGTGTCCTGCCGCAGAGGAGGTGCGACGTCGGCATTCGAGCGGCTCAACCAGTTCTATCTGATCGAAAACATGGTGGTCGCGGGTTCGCAGTACTGGAACCAGGTACACGGCTCAACTCCCGATGAGGTAAAGCAGGACATCGAGGGCTTGCAGACCATGAGGACACTCGCTAAAAACATGGTATGGCTTGCGGAGTCGATAGCCGCGGGGGAGACTTCCGGTGTCTGTCCGCCGGATTATGAACAGAAGACATTCACGAATTTCATAAGATAAGCTATATAACAGGAGGCGCACAAATGTACATCGCAAACGAAAAACGCTACGACAAAATGAAATACAACCGCTGCGGAAAGAGCGGACTTATGCTGCCCGCAGTGTCACTGGGACTGTGGCACAATTTCGGTGACACGGGAGTTTATTCCAACATGGAGCAGATGTGTTTCACCGCGTTCGACAACGGCATAACGCACTTTGACCTTGCGAACAACTACGGTCCAAAGCCCGGGAGCGCCGAGGAGAACTTCGGCAGGATAATGAAAGAGCATTTCGCGCCTTACCGTGACGAGATGATCATTTCCACGAAAGCGGGCTACAATATGTGGGAAGGCCCCTACGGCGACTGGGGCAGCAGAAAGTACCTTATCGCGAGCTTAGACCAGTCGCTGAAACGGCTGGGTCTTGACTATGTGGATATATTCTATCATCACCGCATGGATCCGCAGACCCCGCTGGAGGAGACAATGTGCGCTCTCGATCAGATCGTGCGCAGCGGCAAGGCGCTTTACGTCGGGCTGTCAAATTATGACGGAGCGACACTTGAAAAGGCTTCCGCCATACTTGAGGAGCT
Source organism: Ruminiclostridium sp. (assembly GCA_017635675.1). Taxonomy (GTDB): domain Bacteria; phylum Bacillota; class Clostridia; order Oscillospirales; family Ruminococcaceae; genus Ruminiclostridium_E. Next base: position 731 of record JAGBLA010000108.1, on the reverse strand, counting down.
TCACACTCCGTTCGTCATCAATCAGAACTGCTACAACATACTCAACCGCACGGTGGAGAAGAACGGTCTCAAGGAGACCTCACACCGCATCGGCAAGGGCATCATCTGCTTTTCGCCGCTTGCACAGGGAATGCTTACCGACCGTTATTTCGCGGGTATCCCCGAGGACAGCCGCATACGCACCGACGGAAGATTTCTCCGTGAGGAACAGGTCGCGGAGGAAAAGCTCACGAATATAAGAAAGCTGAACGACATCGCGAAGAACAGGGGACAGACCCTTGCGGAAATGGCGCTTGCGTGGCTGCTGCATGACGGTATCATAACCTCTGTGCTGGTCGGCGCGTCAAAGCCCTCGCAAATTCTCGACAACATAAAGGCAACAGAGAACACTTCCTTCACCGCGGAGGAGCTTGCGGAGATAGACAGGCTCTCGGCAAACGCGTAAACACAGCAAAGTGTGACAGCGTTTCAAAGATCTCCGAATACGTTCCTGAAAGCAGAGCCCGCATCAATGACCGTTATCTCATTTCCGGTAGCATAGGCATCGGTTTCGACCGCGGGAAGATACCGTATGCCGCCGCCTGTCTTAAGGGAACCTCTAAAAACCCAATTTGAGAGAAAAAGAGCTATCCACTTTATGCCGCTTTGTATGCGCGCGTCCTGCGCGCTTTTGGCGGCAATACCACGGCTTCCTGCCGTGACCGTCTACTGCGTCAGCCCGGCTTCGTCGG
>JAGBLA010000107.1 GCA_017635675.1 Ruminiclostridium sp. | reverse complement strand
CTCGTAGGTGCTGTACTCGTTCTTCTTGAACTCATACCCGCCGGACACCTTTTCGAGCAGCCGCCAGTATTTCTTGTAATTAAACTCGGGAAAATATGTGACTGCGTTCTGAATATCGGTATGCTCGCCGGAACTGCTGACGGTCGCTGTTACACGCTCGTTTATGCCGTAGCCGGATTTCATTGTTCTTCCGGTCTTGGTAGGATTTTTCTCGTCCGGTGTTATGGTCATATTCGCGTTCAGCGAAGCGGAGTACATATCCTGGTCGAAGCTCCAATCGCCTTTATCTTCCCAATGTCCGTGATCCTCCCAATGACCGCCGACTACCTTACCGTCAACAATATTCGGATACCATATCCAGTTGGATATCCAAACCCAATCCGGCACCCAATAAGCGTAATATCTTGACCATGCAGCAGTTGTGCATTGCGCCTTGTTCGGAGGGCTGACAGGGGAGAATGTGTCGTTGCGGTCATACGCTGTCGGATCGGGAGGAGGGTTCTCGTCAAGGTCAACGATGTTCGCTATGATCGTACCTTTGCTTGTTTCAGCACCGCCGAGAACAGTCACTTTTATCGTGACCTTCTGCGGAGTAGTGGGGGTGTGCCAGCGAACCCAGACGAGCTGCGAACCGCCGTCAGGGTACACGATATTGCTGACCGTGTACGATGTATTCTTGATCTCGAAAATCACAGTAACGGGATTATCGGGAGTGTGCTTGCCGCCCGTAACTGTGACCGAGGTGTAAACATCGGTATCTACACGGTAGTCGTAGTCCGAAGTATCGACCTCGACTTCTTCCTCCGGCTCTTTGAAAGAAACGATGCCGACACCGAGATAGTTGATGATGTCACTGTCCGTGGCTCTCGATGTTGTGGAACCTGCCCAAGCGGTATATCCGAGATCGTCGTCCTCAAGGAACATCGCCAGCGGCAGGTTCTTATGTGACAGAGGACCGAACTTGTTTATGAGGTCACCGCCGGTCCGAATATTGAGCAATGCAGCTTCGGTAGCGGTCATAGCATATCTCACACCGTTAAATGTGATATATACGACAGGTTCGATCATAAGCTTGTAGTCACCGTTCACCAGATCGTCAAATTTAAATCCGAGATCGGAAGCTATCGCTTTCACTACCTGCTCATCGGTGAAATAGCTGCGTATCTCGTCAATGCTCGAAACATAATACTCACCGTCGCTGACGATTATCGGAAGTGCCTGCGCAGGATTTTTGTATGTGTACTTTCCTGTGTTGAGAGTCAGAGCCGTTCCGCTTGTGTAATCACGTTTGCTGTTTTTCCCGAAATGAAACTGAATATCATCGGGATGTTTGTTGGTGTAGTCGATAGATGCGGATTTTTCCGCACCCGTTTTGGAATCGACAATTGTGACACGAACGCCGTCATCGGTCTGATACCAGAAGTTCGTGCCTGTTCCGCTGCCGAGACCACCGCCGCCGTTTTCGATGTTAGGGTCGCCGACCGACCCGTCTGCGTAAACTGGAACGCTCTGCAAGCCAATGAAAACGGCGAGCAGAGCGGACGCTATGAGTTTTTTTATTCTTTTCATATAACTCCTTTCAATGTTTTATTCTTCGGTTATAAACATTTCGTTGTTTGTTTCTATCTCTTTCGCATTACTGTATATCATCCAGTCTATCATGCAGCTTAGCGAACAGAAGCACATATCTCTGTCTGTACATCTCAGAGGAGTCGTGCCGTCCTTGATATTCTTGTGGCAGTATTCACAATACATAATATACCTCACAAATGAACACCCGCAGGAGCGATCCCTGCGGGCATTCTATGACCGTTGATCTTATCCGAAGTAGCCTATCTTGTTGCCGTTACAGTACATTTCCTCGTTGGTCGAACCTTCTCCGCCGCCGCCCTCGTTGACTACCCAGCCGAAGCCAATCGCATAGATCATGTTACCGCTTGTTTCGCCGTTCTTAGGCGTAGTCGGGGGAGCAGTCGTTACAATGACCGTTGTCTGTTCGGCTTCGTATGTCGGCTCGGTGTCAGCGTTCGTGAGTGCCGCCTCGTCAGAAATTTCGGGAGCGGGTGGTTCGGTCACCGGCTTGGTCGCTTCCTCGAAGCTCTGATCTACCACCACCATGCTCTTGGTGGTGTATGCCGCTGTGGTCACCGCCGCTGCATCGGTCACTATGCCGCCGTTTCCGTTGCCGCCAGTGTAACCTCCGGCAGTCGTAGTTGTGACCGCAGCCACTATGATGATGTCATCGTTTGCCGCAGTCGTAGTGTCGATCCCGTTGCCCTCGGCAGGTCTTGTTGTATCAGCCGAGTCTGCGGGAGCCGTTGTTTCCGCGTTTCCTTCTTCCGCAATTATCGGAGCGGTCGTGCTTATCTGCACACCGACCTTGTCGGAGTCGGGAGCATTGTGCGATACGATCCTGCTGTTATCCGTGTCGATGAACTGTGAGCCGATCACGCATATCATCGCTATGCAAGCCGCCGATACAGTGCCTATGAGGACATTTCTTTTTCCGTTCTTTGTCATAATGATCACACCTTTCTTTGTTGTCGGGTTGCCCGTTCTTATTACCCACCACATTACCATATACGGCGTTGGCAAGTCCAGCCCAAAACCGAAAAATCTACCATACCACCTAAAACTTGGGCATATATTTGGACTTAACCAACAAATCCACTTTCATGGGCGGGAGTATATCACCGCCGAACGACAGCGGAACTTCAAGCGTTATCTTCGATGTAGCCTGAAACTCCTGTATGCCGTTCGTATTGCCGGGAGCAAACGGTGAATTGTCGATGTGGACGCTCAGCCCGTAAACAGCGTATTCCACGCCGTCATCGGTAGTTGAGACGTATTTGCCGCCGCTGTATTTCAGCCCGAGCAGGTTTGACAGTCTGCCATAGATGTTTCCGCTCGTCATGCGCTTATTCCAAGCGCCTTTAGTGTACTTATACCCACCCGCATACCCCTCTCGGATACACGGATAAACATTCGCCCAATTGCTGACCGAGGCGGAGATCACGGCAGACTGAACTGCGTCCTTGACACCTGCCGCAATCGTCATCAGCCTGATGTATTGACTGATGACCACAAACAGCATAACGCCGATCATTGCGACAACGACTACCCACGGACCGGAGAAGCCTTTCTTGCTCTTTAAGCGATGCAGGAATTTCCTCATTTCCAGTACACCTCGCTTTTGCCCGAGGCCGCCGCTTTCAGCTCCACAGGGAAGCTGCCGAACGGACCGAACCCTATGTCTTTGGTGGTGGTAAGCGTGACCGTGAATTCCTGATTGAGCTGCACCTTACCTGAACGCGACCATGTTATTGTCGGGTGCAGTCCGGTCTTTTCCGAAAGCACAGCCGCTCTCGCTGTTGTTTCCGAGCCGATCTGACCCGCTATCTCCGCTTCACGCACAAGCTCGTCCGCAAAGTTGTCGAGCTGAATTTTCGCCACAAATACAGGAACGGCGGCAAGCATGAACGCCATTATCATCACGAACACAAGCACGATAATGCACACATCTATATAACCTTCACCGCGCTTGCATTTTACGATTTTTCTTATTCTTTCCATTCGCACCTACCTTTACATCATCGTGCCGAGTGCGTCTATGAGCTGCATACCCATTACCACGAGATATGTCAGCAGGAATGTCATCAGCATCGCAAGGCTGAATATGCGTATTTTCGGCGGTATCTTCTGTGCTTCGTTCTTGAGCCTTTGCAGTTCGAGCAACTTGAAATCATGAGCGAGCATTTTGAAATATACCGCGCTGTCATCGCCCCTGATGACCGACACCAGACCGCGCACAACATCGGAGAGCTGTGAAGAACCGATACGGGATTCAAATCTCGTCAAAGCCGCTTCATAACTGGAGCTTCTCATGTCGGCAGTCGTTACGTCCAGCTCATAACTGAACACCTCACCTGCGTGCTTTTTGTAATTCTCCATGATCGAAAGAATGTCACGGGAGGTTTTAAGCTCCTGCTCAACAGTTGCCACGAAACGGGGCAGTTCGCTCTCTATCGCGGCTCTTTTCTTTCGCATCTGCTCGTCAGCCTTACCGATCTCCTTGAAATACACCGCCACCGCAAGTATGATTATCAGCGGAATTATCATCGGGAAGATCAGCGCACACGGAATTATCAGCAGTCCTACGCCAAAAGCCTTTAACAGCGAATATGCTCTGAACGTTTCGGGTGTCATCTTTATGTCCGCGGACGCAAGCGTTTTTTCCATGCGAATACGCTTGTACTTATCCATCGGAATAAGCTTGCCTATGCGAACAGCCGCATCGACCAGCACCGCGTCTATCGTCTTGGATATCTTCTTGTCGGTCTTGCCGACCGACATTACCGCCTTTGATGTTTTCAGATACGGTATTTTCAGCACATCTGCCATAAGGAAGAACAGACCTACCGCAAGTGCTATCCCGCTTATTGCAAGTAAAATAACCATAAGTCCGTCCTCCTTATCTCTTGTACTCTATCGGCTTGGTGAGCTTTATCACGATTGCAGTCGAAATAAATATCGCAACTGCCGAGACCGCAAGCACGATCTGACCGAGCATCGTTTCCATGAGCGAGGTGTACCACGCTTTATTCAGCATATACAGCAGCGGTATATTGCCCACAACGAGGAACACCATTGTGATAAACTCCTTGCGCGGTCCGGTTATCATATATTCGAGGTCTGCGTTTACAACACGCATATCCGAGAACTTGTTGACAGTCGGGGTGAGCGTGGATTTGAGCGAGCGGTCGTTCATACAGAGAATCAGCTCGTCTATCCATTCGTGGAACACCTCGTTATCTATCTTCTTTTTCATAGCAAGCAGAGCTGCCTCGACATCGGGATTGGACAGCTTTATGCTTGACAGGAATTCCTCGAACACGGTTTTGACCGGCGCGTTCAGATAGTGGATATTTTCTTCTATCGAGGTTATAATGTCCTCGTTGCGGAGGTACGCCGTAGTTATGATCGACAGCGCAGTTTCAAGCTCCGCAGCTATATCTTTCTTGTAGTTTGAAGCTGTGGTCTTGATGTACCAGAACGGCACGAACATTAAGCCTATCGCCATTACCGGGGCAAGGAACACATTTCCGATCAGAATGGAAACGCACAGTCCTATCGCCGCCAGTCCGAGAGAGCAAACACACAGCATCGAGAACATATTCGTGCGGTTGGTAAGCCTGAGTATCTCCTGTGCCTCCATGATCTCACGGCGGAAGAAGTTCGGCTTTTTGCGCTGTGTGGCTTCATTGATCTGCGATTTCAGAGTATTCGGCTTTGCGGTAAGGAATCCGAACAGCCCGTCCGTGAATTCCAGCGGAGTTATGCCGAACAGCAGGAAAAATCCCACAACCAAGCCTATAAATGCAATTAAATATACCGCGTTCATTTATGCTCTCCTTTCCGTAAAAATCTGTTCAATTCCTCGACCGAAGCGCCGTTTTCAAGCATTCTGCGCTGTAAGGACGGTGACGGATCCTCGACCTTGATGTGTTCGCCTTTGATTATAAACTTGCCGTCCTCAACGCGGTTCTCG
>JAGBLA010000106.1 GCA_017635675.1 Ruminiclostridium sp. | reverse complement strand
TTTGTCAATACCAATTTTTGAAATTTACATGATTTGTAAATTTCTCACACTCTTGTAAACATATTACAAACTTTTATACACCACATTATACAAAAAACGGGCGTGCATACACACGCCCGGTCGAAAAACATCTCAGCTTTCGAGGAAACCGAAGTTGGATTTACCGCTCTTCTTGATCTTGTACATAGCATCATCTGCCTGACCGATGATCTCCTCAACGCGCTTGGTGTTATCCTTGATAACGGAAATACCGATAGAGACATTTACTGTCAGATGGTCACCGGAATCGCAGTCAAAACCTTCCTTAAGCGTATTGAGTATCTGTTCTGCAATAAGAGCCGGATCATTATTGTCAGAATCCTTGATACATACGATGAACTCGTCACCGCCGTAACGTCCTACCATACCCTTGTCTCCGACTGCATTCTTGATAGTCGTAGCCGTGAAACGAAGCACCTGGTCACCCGTTGCGTGGCTGTACTGGTCATTATAGAACTTAAAGTCATCAATATCAACAAACAGAATAGCGAATTCGCTCTTGCGGGCCGCAATAAGCTCTATCTCATTGTTGATAGCAACTTCAATAGTTTCGCGGTTGAATACGTTTGTAAGAGAATCGAAGGAAGCACGCGCTGTAAGTATATTCTCGCTCTTCTTAGCGCGGTCGATATCGACGATAACACCGACTATCTTGACAGTCTTGCCGTCCTGGTCAACGATCGAGGACGTTCTTATAAGTACCCAGATATAATCGCCGTAAATATTCTTTATACGATATTCGTTATGTTTGAAATTCTCTCCCTTTTCCAGCTTGGAAAGGTCAGCCTTATAGCGTTCATCATCTTCGGGATGGACCTTACACTTGATAAGGAAACTGTCCGCGAAATGTTCCGAGGGAGCGCGGTAGCTGAACTTCTTGTTGAAGTTGTTTGAGAACGATACTTCCTTGGTGGTCAGGTTCCACTCAAAGATGATATTGTCCGACATATCAATGATAGTTCTGTAACGGGACTCGCTGACTATGATGTTATCAACGATATCATTGAACACACGGGCAATATCGCCGTACTCATTCTTCGACATGATATCTATACGCGCGTCATGATCGCCGCGGCTTATCTTGATAAGTGTCTCCTCTATCTTATAAAGGGGCTTTGTTACCATGATGATCAGTATAATTGCCACGATAAGGCATATAACTATCATAGCGACAGCCACGCCGGTAACAGCACTTGAGGAAGAAAGCGAATACTGAAGCGCCTTGCTCGCTTCCTGGTTCGCCACAGCCTTCCAGCCTAACGAGGAGGAGGCTGCATAAGCGACGATGCTTCCGTCCTGAGAGCTGAATCTCGCAGGTTCTGTGCCTGCTCCCACAACGGTATCCTTATAAATGCTGAACTGGGAAGAAGCGGTATTGTCATCGTAGTTTCCGCCGTATGTCTGACCGGAAACAGCGATAGAATTGAGCGGATCAACCACGAACAGAAGACCCTTGGACTGGCTTATGATATTCGCGATGCCTGTGTTCGCAAACACAAGACCGACATTGTAGTTGTTGACCTTATTCTTTACGGAGATACCGTACTCTTTTTTGGAGCCCTCTTCGCTGAATATTACGGGAACACGGTCAGCAGCTGCGGTATTGCAGATGCCCGACGCGTTTGTTATCGTACCGTTGGTGCCGCAGGTAAGCACAGCCTCGTTATTGTCTCCGTAAACGACCGCACTTGTGAGTGTACCTGCGGATATAAGCGAATTCAGTTCATTCGCCGCGGCGTTGTATTCATCGCTGCCTTCCTTGTAGTTTCCCGAGGTGAATGTCTTCACACCGGGGAGCGAAGTAATGACATCATACTCCGAAATGATGTCATTGGAAAAAACGTCAAGTCCTTTTGCCTGTACTGCCGAAACATCGGAAAGATATCCCTCGAACATAGCCTGCGCTGTCGAGGTAAGCTGCAAATTCAGGAAAATGCTGAATGCCGTCACCGTCACGATAAGAATAGCGGCAACGATAATGATTAGTTTCATCTTGATCTTCATATAGTTCTGACACGCTCCGTTTTTATGATAGCATAGGTCTGCACCCATTTAATATATAATAACACAAAAAAAACGACATGTAAATAATATAGCAAGAATTTGTAACTTTGACTTAAATCTATCAGCTTTTTTTGTGCAGTATTACAACAGAAAACCCCTGCCTTTCAGTATTGTTCTGCGCGGCAGGGGTATAACTTTACATCCCGAAATTCTTTTTCAGGTCATCGGAAAACTTTTTCAGCCTGTCCATAAAGCTGTTCTTTTTTTCATAGTTCTTCTCGGTGAGCTGATCAGAGAACGAAAGAAGCGCGTCCTTCTGCTTTTTGGTGAGATTCTTCGGCACTTCGAGGATCACCTTTACGTACTGGTCGCCTCGTCCTTCACGCTGAAGGTGCTGAACGCCCTTTCCGCGGAGTCTGAACACGGTATCCGGCTGCGTTCCCGCGGGAACCGTGTAAACTACATTTCCGTCTATCGTCGGCACTGTTATCTCGTCACCGAGCACCGCCTGCGAATATGTTATCGGGATCTCTGTCCAGATATCGAAGTTGTCCCTCTTGAAAAGCGGATCCTCCCTGACATTTATCCGAACGTTGAGATCGCCTCTCGGACCGCCGTTTGAGCCGACATTCCCCTGTCCCGTCACGCGAAGTATCTGACCGTTATCTATCCCGGCAGGTACATTCACCTCCACCACGGACTTCTTTATCACCCTGCCCGTGCCGCGGCATACAGCACATGGCGTTTCAACGATCTTTCCTTTTCCGCCGCACTTCGTACACGTCTTGGTCGAAGCCATAGTCCCGAACATGGTGCGCTGATTGAAACGTATCTTTCCAGAGCCGCCGCATTCCGTACACGTTTTTGGTGCAGTGCCGGGCTTTGCGCCGTTTCCGTTGCAGGTCTCACATACTTCGGAACGTGAGACCTCGACATTCCGGGAAACGCCCTTGCAGGCTTCCATGAATGAAAGCATAAGGGTTATGGAAATATCAGCCCCGCGTTTTGGCGAATTTGGGTCGGATCTCGCTCTGGAACCGCCCATACCGCCTCCGAAGAACGAATCAAATATATCTCCGAGGTCTATACCTTCGCCGGACGAAAATCCGCCGAAGCCGCCGAAACCTCCGAAACCACCGCCTCCGCCGGCACCCGCACCGTAAGACGGGTCAACGCCCGCAAAGCCGAACTGGTCATATCGCTGTCTTTTCTGCGGGTCGGAGAGCACATCGTTAGCCTCGTTGACCTCCTTGAACTTCTCCGCTGCGGCGGGGTCGTCCGGGTGCAGGTCGGGGTGGTACATCTTCGCCATTTTGCGATATGCTCTCTTTATATCTTCCTCGGAAGCACCCTTCTGTATTCCGAGCACCTCATAATAATCACGTTTGTCCGCCATAGCTTACCTCCGAAATTCCGGCATGACATAAGTCATGCACCGACAAAGTGCCGTCGGGCTATTCCCCGGCAGCACCTTGTTTCATTATGCTTTGTCAGATCAGTTGGCGTCTCTGTAATCCGCGTCAACGATGTTGTCATCGGGATTGCCGCCCATAGAGCCGCTGGCACCGCCCGCAGCACCTGCGCCGCCCATTCCGGGGTCTCCGCCGGGGTTGCCGCCTGTCTGCTGGTAAACTCTCTGAGCCACCTCATAGAATGCCTTCTGGAGTTCGTCCTTAGCGCTCTTTATAGCGTCGATGTTCTCACCCTTGAGAGCCTCCTTGAGTGCTTCGACCTTCGGGTTCACAGCGTCCTTGTCCGCCTGTGTTACCTTATCTCCGAAGTCGTTCATGGACTTCTCTACCTGGTAAACCATCTGGTCAGCCTCGTTACGCGCGTCGATAGCTTCCTTCTTCTTAGCGTCCTCGGCAGCGAAAGCTTCGGCATCCTTTACGGCACGGTCAATATCTTCCTTGCTCATGTTCGTGGAAGCCGTGATGCTGATGTGCTGCTCCTTGCCTGTGCCGAGATCCTTTGCGGAAACATTGACGATACCGTTCGCGTCTATATCGAATGTTACCTCGATCTGCGGTACGCCTCTGGGAGCGGGAGCGATGCCGTCAAGTCTGAAAGTGCCTATGGATTTGTTATCCTTGGCGAATTCACGCTCGCCCTGCAGAATATTGATATCAACGCTGGGCTGATTATCTACCGCAGTTGAATATACCTGTGTCTTCTTGGTCGGTATAGTTGTGTTTCTCTCGATCATTCTTGTGCAGACGCCGCCGAGAGTCTCTATACCGAGTGACAGAGGAGTAACATCGAGCAGCAGAAGTCCGGTGACTTCCTTGTTGAGAACGCCGCCCTGGAGAGCCGCGCCCATAGCCACGCACTCATCGGGGTTGATTCCCTTGAAGGGTTCCTTACCGAGGTAGCCCTTTACAGCGTCCTGAACCGCGGGGATACGTGTGGAACCGCCCACGAGGAGTATCTTGTCTATCTCGCTGAGCTTGAGACCGCTGTCGCTTACCGCCTGTTTCAGCGGACCCATGGTAGCTTCTACCAGGTCTGCGGTGAGCTCATTGAACTTAGCTCTTGTAAGAGTTACATTGAGGTGCTTAGGACCTGTCGCGTCAGCGGTGATATACGGGATATTGATGTTTACGGAAGTGGAGTTTGAAAGTGCGATCTTTGCCTTTTCAGCCTCGTCCTTAAGTCTCTGCATAGCGAACTTGTCGTTTTTGAGGTCAACTCCGTCGGACTTCTTGAACTCGGAAACCAGGTATTCTATAACTCTGTGGTCAAAGTCATCGCCGCCCAGGTGGTTGTTACCCGCCGTCGCGAGAACCTCCTGAACGCCGTCGCCTATCTCGATAACGGAAACATCGAATGTACCGCCGCCGAGGTCATAAACAACGATCTTCTGCTCGTTTTCCTTGTCAATACCATAAGCGAGTGCCGCTGCGGTAGGCTCGTTGATTATTCTGTGAACTTTAAGACCCGCGATCTGACCCGCATCCTTAGTTGCCTGACGCTGGGAGTCCGTGAAGTAAGCGGGGACTGTGATAACAGCGTCCGTTACCTTCTCGCCGAGGTAGCTCTCGGCTTCGGTCTTGAGCTTCTGGAGTATCATCGCGGAGATCTCCTGAGGAGTGTACTTCTTTCCGTCGATATCTACCTTGTAGTCACTGCCCATGTGGCGCTTGATAGAGAGGATAGTTCTCTCGGGGTTTGTGACCGCCTGGTTCTTGGCGAGCTGACCCACAAGTCTCTCGCCGTCCTTTGTGAACGCAACGACCGAAGGAGTTGTTCTGCTGCCCTCGCTGTTGGTTATTACCGTAGCCTCGCCGCCCTCAATTACGGATACGCACGAGTTTGTTGTACCTAAGTCGATACCAATGATCTTGCTCATAATAATTGCCTCCTGTTTTATTTATTCAATAAGTTATATTCAGTTTCTTTTTACCCTGACTTCAGGGTAATTGTCTCTGTTATACTTTCGCGGCTTTACTACTGTGCCACAGAGACCATAGCGAATCTTATGACCTTCGTGCCGATACGGTAGCCGTTCTGGAACACATTGACTATCTTGCCGCTCTCGTGGTCATCACTCTGCACCTGCTGCACTGCCTGATGCATGGACGGGTCGAAATCCTCCGTCGGAACCTTCTCAACACCGAGCTTTTCAAGGGTCTCCATGAACGAATCGTATATCATCTGTACGCCCTTTTTATAGCTCTCGTCCGAGCATTCCGCTGCAAGCGCTCTTTCAAGGTTATCCAGCACAGGAAGGAACTCACTCACCACTCTCGCGGTGATATCGGGCATAAGCTCTGCTTTTTCCTTTGCCGTGCGCTTGCGGTAGTTGTCATACTCTGCCATATTGCGCATGAGCTGGTCTTTGAGCTTTGCCACCTCATCGGCTGTCTTATCCTTGATAGGTGTCTCCTTTGCGGGCTCCTCAACGGCCTCAGCTTCCGGAGCGCTTTCCTCGGACTTTTCCGTTTCTTCTTCCGTTACTTTCTCCTTTTCTTCCGCCGTCTCATTTTTCTCGTCGGCGTTCTTTTTGAGCTTGTCTTTGATCTCACTCAATTTACTCTTCCTCCTTTTCATCGGTAAAATCATCTCCTTCCGAACTGTCAGACTCTCTTGAAAGAAGGTCTGTAACTTTATCGGTGAAATATTCTATATAAGGAATGATCTTTTTATATTCAAGCCTCATGGGACCTATGACCCCGAAACCTCCGGCATTTTCTCCGTCCTTGCTGAATGTCCCGGTGATCATGCTTGAGTTGGAAATGACGAAGGTATCGTTTTCCTGTCCGAACAGCACATTCACACCGGAGAACGTTCTGTCGAAAGCCTTCGTGAGCGCTTCCTTGCTGCGAAGGACCGCTGCTATCTCGGTGCCTTTCAGCTCGCCGCACTCTATGAGGTTCTCCTCGCCTTCTATATTCACCCGTTCATTTATCATATCCGCGGAAAGCTCCGCTATACCTTTGAGCAGCGGCGACAGCGTTATCATATAGCTTCCGAGAGCTGCCGCAAGATTATCCATGTAGGAATCGGACAAATCTTTAAGGTTCACGCCCTGGAGATTATCGCTTACGAAAGTGCGGAAGAAATCCATCTGATCGTTCGTGAGGTCGAATGAAAGACGGCAGATACGGTTCTTCACACCGCCGCCGGAGGTCATCATCATAAGCACATACATACGACGCCCTGTCGGTATGACCTCGACCTTTGTGATCACCGAGAACTTTCCCGAGTCGTTGGCGGAAACGATAGCGCACTTGGTGAAATCCGAAAGCGCCCGCGCTGCATTATCGATGATGACTTCATCGGTCATGCCCTCCATATCCTCGAAGATACGGTCTATCTTCTGCTTGTCGGCTTCGGGTATCTGCCGCTCGGCGAGCCTGCTTATATACAGTCTCAGACCCTTGTAGGTAGGAACTCTTCCCGCCGATGTATGCGGATGTTCGAGAAGTCCCTGCTGTTCGAGAGCAGCCATTTCGTTGCGTATGGTAGCGGAGGAAACCTGGATATCGAGAAGCTCCTGCACAGCCTTTGAACCGATAGGTTCGCCGGTGCGGATATACTCGTCAACTATCGTATCGAGTATCTTGTATGCTCTTCGTTCCATTCTTACCGCCTCTTTCTGCAGCGCCGTGACAGCCTTCCTTTCCGAAGCTGTCGCGTTAGCAATCTTGCCTTTCGAGTGTTAGCACTCTTTCTCTCCGAGTGCTAAACATACTATATCACTTTTTCTTCACGTTGTCAATAGTTTTTGCGAAATTTTTTTGATTATTTTTGTTGTCACCCGTGATTGACTTTGACATACCGCCGTGCTATAATGGAGCAGGATATAAAAAAATACTCCCGCTGCGGTGCATAAGTCTGCACCGACGTGAGAGACAGGACAAAATTTACAGGAGGAAAACATGAAAGATTTTCTTGAACTCGCCAAAGCACGCTATTCGGTCCGCGGATTTGACGGACGTGAGATCCCCGATGAAGACATCGACCGCATAATCGAAGCAGGCATTGCCGCTCCCACAGGCGTGAACAACCAGCCCATAAAGATATGGGTATTCAAGTCCCAGGAAGCCCGCGAAAAGCTTCTGTCCTGCACGAAGATGAAGTTCATAGAGCCCGCGAAGGTAATATTCGCCGTAGGCGCAGACCCGAAGCAGGCATGGACTCGTCCCTTCGACGAAAAGAATATAGCCGACATCGACGCGGCAATAGTGATGACCCACATGATGCTTGAAATACACGACCTCGGCTACGGCTCCACATGGATAGGGCATTTCGACGTGAATATGCTCGCCGAGCTGTACCCCGAAACAAAGGAATACAGCATGGTCGGACTTCTCCCTGTAAGCGGCATAGCCATGGAGCCGTCGGAGCGCCACGCAAAACGCAAGCCCCGCTCCGAGACAGTTGAATTTCTGTAAAAAGCGCCGTTATTTGTCCGCAAGGCGGGCAAGCAGCGGAGAATAATGCTCACGGAAGGCGGTGAATTCACCGTCTTCTATTGCTTTTCGTATCTTTTCCATAAGAGTATTGTAAAAGTACAGATTATGCGTGACCGCAAGCCTTCCCGCAAGCTGCTCCCCCGCCTTGAACAAGTGGCGGATATACCCGCGCGAGAAGTTCCTGCAGGTAGGACAGTCGCACTCCTCGTCCAGCGGTCTGTCATCTGTGATATAGCACTCGTTCTTCGCGTGAACCATGCCGCGCCATGTGAAAATAGTAGCATGACGGGCGTTTCTGCTCGGCATAACACAGTCGAACATATCTATCCCGCGGTAAACCGCCTCGATGATATTCGACGGCGTGCCTACTCCCATAAGATACCTCGGCTTGTCGTAAGGCGCATAAGGCACCACCTCGTCGAGAATATGGTACATCACATCGGTAGGCTCGCCCACCGCAAGACCTCCGACAGCATACCCGTCAAGGTCAAGCGCCGAGATATCCTTCATATGCTTTATGCGAAGGTCTTCGTAAGTTGCCCCCTGGTTTATCGCAAACAGGAGCTGCTTTTTATTGATAGTCTCCTCAAGCCCGTTGAGCCTTGCCATTTCGTCCTTGCAGCGAACCAGCCAGCGCGTGGTGCGCTCAATGGAGTTGGCGGCGTAGCTGTACTCGGCGGGATTTTCAACGCACTCGTCGAACGCCATAGCTATCGTGGAAGCGAGGTGCGACTGTATGCGCATACTCTCCTCGGGGCCAATGAACAGCTTTTTCCCGTCCACGTGGGAGCTGAAATACACTCCCTCTTCCTTTATCTTCCGCAGCCCCGCAAGCGAGAACACCTGAAATCCGCCGCTGTCGGTGAGTATAGGCTTGTCCCAGTTCATGAACCTGTGCAGTCCGCCCATTTTGTATATCACATCGTCACCCGGGCGTACCAGCAGGTGGTATGTATTGCAAAGCTCCACCTGTGTTTTGAGCCCTCTCAGGTCAACGGACGACACTCCGCCCTTGATAGCGGCGCTTGTGCCGACATTCATAAAAAACGGCGCTTCAATTACGCCGTGAGGGGTGGTGAAGCGTCCGCGCCTCGCCGCCCCCTCAGTCTTCAGTATTTCAAACCTTGAGTTTTTTTCCATTATTACCTCGTCAAAGCTCGCTTACGCAGATGCTGAGCGGCTCTTCATTGTCATCGGCTATCCGGTATTCACGGACGCCCGCGTCATGGTACATCATCATCTTGTCATTGAAATCACGGCTCGCAGAGGCATATCTTTCTTCCTTTTTTTACTGTTTCCATAAATACGCCTCATTTACCGTTTCCTGCCTGTATTATACCCGCAAAACCGCATAATGTCAATAGTTCAGCTTATAAACATACTGTCGCCGAAGGAGAAAAAGCGGTATCTTTCCTCAATTGCCGTCCTGTATGCGGCGAGGGTCTTTTCCCGTCCGAGGAACGCGCTGACAAGCATTATAAGCGTGCTCTCCGGCAGGTGGAAGTTGGTTATGAGCCCGTCGATGACTTTGAATTCATAGCCGGGATAAATGAATATCCCCGTGCTCTCGGAGCAGCTCCGCACCTCCCCGTATTTCTGCGCACAGGCTTCAAGCGTGCGGCAGCTCGTCGTGCCGACAGATATGATACGCCCGCCGTTTTTCTTATGCTCCGCTATCTTCCGTGCAGTCTCTTCTGGAACGGAAAAATGCTCCACGTGCATCTTGTGGTCGAGAATATTGTCCTCCTTCACCGGTCTGAACGTCCCAAGTCCCACATGAAGCGTCACGAAAGCCGTATCCACGCCTTTCGCGCGTATCGCGTCAAACACCCTTTCGGTAAAGTGCAGTCCCGCGGTAGGCGCGGCTGCCGAGCCTGTCTCACGGCAGTATATCGTGTTGTACCTGTCCTTGTTTTTCAGCTTTTCGGTGATATACGGCGGAAGCGGCATCTGACCTATGCGGTCAAGAATATCGAAGAACACCCCGTCAAACTCAAACCTCACTGTGCGGTTGCCGTCGGGCAGCACACCTGTGACTTCCCCTGTAAGCTCGTCGGAGAACTTTACCCTTGCTCCCTTTTTGAGCCTGCGTCCCGGGCGCACTATCGCTTCCCATTCGTCATTCCCGTGCTGTTCGAGCAGCAGAAATTCGCACACCGCGCCGGTCTCCTCCTTCACGCCGATAATGCGCGCGGGAAACACCTTTGAATCGTTCATCACAAGCAGGTCGCCCTCACGAAGGTACTTCGCGATATCATAGAACCTGTCATGGGTGACCGCTCCCGTCACGCGGTCTATCTTCATCAGCCGCGAGCTGTCACGCGGCTCCAGCGGAGTCTGCGCGATAAGCTCCTGCGGCAGTTCATAGTAAAAATCCGACTTTAACAATTTTTCCTGCATTTCTCAAAAAATCCGTATATCCTGTCTTTGTAGTCTGGCTCCTCATCATAAGCCGCATGGGAACCGTTTTCGTAAATATACAGCTCACAGCCGAGCTTTTCCGCGGTCTCCCGCGAAGCCTCCGCGCCGAGCACCCTGTCATTTCCCGCGCCGATGACCAGCACCGGGCATTTTATATCCGGGAGCATATCGTAAACATCGAAAGTCCCGATACTCTCCGCAAGGATAACAAAGCGTCCGAGCTGTTCCGCCGTCAGCATCTTCGCAAGCACTCCGAACGCTCCGCGGTTCTTTTCATAGAACGCTTCCGAGTAAACCGCCCCCGCGAAACCCGATACGACAGCAGCCGCGTCGCCCTTCTTGGCGGCATCCACCCACACGGACATTTCAGCCTTGCGTTCGTCCGACACTCTTGACGCTGACGAGCCGATAACGAGAGCTTTTACAAGCTCCGGGCGCTCCGCGGCAATGACCTGCGCTATCATACCGCCCTGCGAGGTGCCGAAGACATACGCGTCACGTATCCCGAGCGCGTCGAAAGCCGCGGCAGTGTCGCGAGCCATGTCAGGTATGCCGTACACGGGCGGCAGATTTTTGCGCCTGTCAAAAAGGTACACGGTATATTCCGCAGCGAACATTTTGTATGCGTTAGCCACCGCGTCGCCGGATTCGCAGACGCTCATAAGGCTAAGCCCGGGAATTATCACCATATTCCTGCTGCCGCTGCCGAAACTGATATAATCCATCTCCGCGCCGTTCGCTGTCACAGTCTGTATCTCTGTTTTCATTTTCCCGCTCCGTTCGCTTCACCCTCGGCGAGGAGCCTTTTCAGCTCTTCCGATGTGAATTTGTATTTCTTGTCGCAGAAATGACAGCAGACCTCGGTCTCCTCCTGCTCCTCCGACAGCTTTTTCAGCTCGTCATGTCCGAGACTGAGAAGTATCTGCTCGGTGCGCTCCCTGCTGCAGCTGCAGTAATACCCGCACTCCCACTCGTCCAGCACCTCACCGCTGAGCCCGTTAAGTCCCATCAGCGCTATCTCTTCGGGAGTTTTCCCCTGCTCCATGAGCTCCGTCACAGACTGCATGGTCTTGATGTTTTCCTCGATGATATCTATCGCTTTTGTGTTTATGGGCGGCACAAGCTGTATCAGGAACCCGCCCGCGTGTTTCACCGTCCAGTCACGGTCAACCAGCACTCCGAGCGCGCAAACGGTGGGTATCTGCTCGCTTATTGCATAATAGCTGGTTATATCCTCGGCTATCTCGCCCGATATAATAGGCACCTGTGTCGCATACGGCTCTTTGAGCCCGAGGTCTTTTATCACTCCGAGAAAGCCGTCCTTTCCCACGTACCCCGACACATCGAGCTTGCCGTTTGGTTTAAGCGGCATATCAACGTTCACATTATCCGCATAGCATTTTACATTGCCCATGTGATCCGCCGCCACAACGATATTCCCCGCAGGTCCGCCGCCGTTCATGCGCAGAGTGAGCCTGTCGTCCTCGGATTTGAGCATAGCTCCCATTATCGAGCCCGCTGTCGCGAGCCTGCCGAGTGCCGCTGTCGCAACGGGTGTCGTTTTGTGCAGTCTGAATATCTCATTGGCGATATCGGTGGAATCTATCGCGGAGCAAAGTACGCTCCCGTCCGCCGACAGCGCTCTTACTATCTTTGCCAAATCACTGTCTCCTTTATGCTTCTTTGTTCTTTGACTCTATCATCTTGACCGCGAAGGTGAGCTTTTCACTGTGTTCCGAAGGCTCCGCGAAGGTGGGATACTCATAGCAGCCGCACAGCTCAAATCCCGCCTCTTTCAGCAGTCTTTCGATCTCCTCCCTTGACCATGCGGTCTCGGAGAAATAATCGCTGCAGCGGTCATACGCGCCGTCCTCCCGCTGCTCAAAGAAGTCCAGTGTGATATCCGTCACACCGTCTCCCGCATATTCATTCTCCCACACGCAGAACACATTCTCGGTCTCATATACGAATGTACTGTCCGCGAGCACGTGCTCATGCTTGTACGGAGTGTTCACATCGAACACGAACACTCCCCCGCTTTCGAGGAACAGCGATACCCGCTCAAACACCCTGCGCAGATCATCTGTGCTCCCGAGGTGGTTAAGGCTGTCGAGCGCGCAGACTGCCGCGTCTATTGTTCCGAACATATCGAGCTCCGTCATATCCTGACAGAGATACTGTATTCCCTCGTGGGGCTTGGACATGGCGGCGTCAAGCATTTCCGTCGAGCCGTCCACGCCTATCACATCATATCCCATTGCGGAAAGCAGCACCGAAAGACTGCCCGTTCCGCAGGCAAGGTCGAGCAGTATGCCCTTTGTGCCGCCGGAACGGGAGATGATATCGCTGTAATATTGTGCCAGCGCGGGGTAGTCGATGTTAGCCGTCAGCTCGTCGTAGTAACGGGCGAAAACGTCATAGCTCATCCCATTTTTCCCTGTTTTCTGAGCCTGTCGAATACGACGCTGTAACCGTCCTTGCCTGTCTGGAGGGTACGGTTCACACGGCTTATGGTAGCCGTGCTTGCGCTTGTTATATCAACTATATCCGCATATACCTTATCCTCTGTGAGATACTTTGCCACTACAAGTCTCTGGGAAATTGAGGCGAGCTCCTGCACAGTGCAGAGATCCTCGAAGAATGCCGCGCACTCGTCTATATTCTTGAGCTGGAGCACTGCTTCATAAAGAAATTCGCGGTTTTCATAGTTTATCTGACGTTTTTTCATTTTTTATCCTTTCCGGCGCAGCCTTATCCGCCCGCCACGCGGCGCTTTACCGCTTAACGTATTACTACATTACAGTTTATCACTCGAAAGCCGAAAAGTCAAGTCTTTTTTGGAATAATATTCCGCGAGGCATATTTGATACCGATTTTGAATTATTACAGACAAAATTTCTCAAAAAGGTTGTATTTTAAATTTAGTTGTGCTATAATACTTTTATATACAGCAATTATCCAGGGAGGGATATACATGATAGATAAAACCGATATATACGGATTACTCGCCGAAAGCATGATAGATTCCTACGCCGGAGTTTACTGTGTGAACTCAGAGACGGGAGAATTCCGCTGCTTCTCATCAGACCCGGGGTTCAACTCTCTGCACATCGACCGTGAGGGAACAGACTTTTACAGCAGTCTGTCCCGCGACGGCGAAAGAGTCGTTATACGTGAGGACCTGCACTTTTTCACGGAAGACGTCCTCAGGGAGAGAGTCGAAAAATATGTAAAGAGCGGAGAGCTCCCGCATATCTGTTTCCGTCTCAACATAGGCGGCAAGCCGGTCTATCACACTCTTCGCATGATACGGAAAATAAGTGATGACAGCGAATACTTTCTTATCGGCGTTCTCAACGTTGACCGTGAAGTGCGCTATACCCAGGAAGCCGACAAGATACGAAACGAGCGCGAGATATACAGCCACATAGCCGAAAGCCTTGCCGGAAACTATGACACTCTTTACTATGTCGATACCGAAAGCGGAAAGTATTTCGAGTTCACAGCCGCCGAGTCCTACAAGGCGCTGCACGTTCCCGTCATGGGGCAGGACTTCTTCGCGGAGACCCGCGAGAATGTGGTGCGATACGTCTGTCCGGAAGACCGCGAGTTTGCCGAAGGCTGGTACTACCGCGAGAATATGATGGCGGCTCTTAGCAGCAAGCGCTCATTTTCATACAGATACCGCCTCCAGATAGGCAATGAAAAGGTATATTACCGTTTCACGGTCATTCAGGCGGAGGACGAAAAGCATATAATCGTGTGCGTGAAAAACATTGCGGACGAAGTCGCAGCCGAGCAGGAAAAGCTTGATACGCGCATGAAAAACATAACATATAACCAGATAGCAGAAAGTCTCGCCTCAAACTATGACGTCATCTATTATATAGACCTGCTCAATAACAGCTATTCACAGTATATCTCCAACCCAATTTACGGGAGCCTTGAGATAAAGGACGAGGGCAGCAGTTTCTTCGAGGAATCCAAAGCAAACGCCCGCAAAATAATACACCCTCACGATATCGACAGATTGCTGGATGCTCTCGAAAAAGATCACCTTATCACTCAGCTCGAAAACAAGAAGCAGTACAGTATAGAATACAGAATGGTCATCGACGGTCATCAGCAGTACACCAGACTGACGGCAATGTGGTCAAGCGACCGTATGCACATGATAATCGGCGTTGAGAATGTTGACGAGGAAGTCCGCCGTGAGACCGAGCAGCTGCACGCACTCGACGAAGCCAACGAAATGGCGCGCCGCGACTCACTCACCGGCATAAAGAACAAGACCGCATATACCGAGCTTGAACGCTCTGTACAGAACAACATCGAAAACGGCATAGATTACCTGCCGTTCGCACTTGTGGTCTGTGACCTGAACGACCTGAAACTCGTGAACGACTCCGAGGGACACCGTGCAGGCGACGATTATATCTGCTCCGCGTCAAAGCTGATATGCGAGACCTTCGCTCACAGTCCCGTGTTCCGCATAGGCGGCGATGAATTTGCGGTGTTTATCCGCGGCGGCGACTATCCGCGACGTGACGAGCTTTTCACAAAGCTCCACGAAGATGTGGAAAAGAACCGCGCAAGCGGCAGCGGTCCTGTTATTGCCGCCGGAATGGCAGTATATGACCGGGAAACCGATAAGAGTATGTCTGATGTATTCGAGCGCGCGGATAACATGATGTACACCGATAAGCGCAGGCTGAAGGAAACCGCCACAGCCTGACCGCATCATAATGATAACAGACCCTCCGAGGTGACGCCGGAGGGTCTGTTTATTTACGTGCATTTGCTGTTTCGGAAACGACACAGCATAAACGTATATTTTCCCGTTTGTCGGAATAAACTTGTACCGTGACATACCGATAATAAAAGGAGGGTCTTGCATGACAAAGGTAAAGGTGTCCGATCTGCTGATATTCGTGCTCTCCGCGGAGCTCGCCGGAGCGCTTTCGGCAGCGGTGGCGAGCGCCATGGCGGGAGAAGGCTTCAGCGCTTATTACAACACGCTCATAAAGCCGCCCCTTGCTCCGCCGGGCTGGCTGTTCCCGGTGGTATGGGGCATAATGTACGCGCTCATGGGCTTTGCGGCGTATCTTGTGAACGAAACGGTAAGCGCGGTGAAGAAACAGGCGCTCGATCTGTACTGGCTCCAGCTTTTCGCTAATGTGCTGTGGTCGCCGGCATTCTTCGGACTTCGCTCAAACAGCGTAGCGGTAGCGGTAGTGATCATGATGACAGTGCTTATATCACTTGCTGCATGGGCATTCTTCCGGGTGCGGAAAAGCGCAGGTTATCTGATGCTCCCGTATCTTGCCTGGACGCTGTTCGCAGCGTATCTTTCCATAGGATTTCTTATCCTCAACCCATAATAACGGCGTACACCGGACGGCAGATCTGTGATACCGTCCGGATCGTTCTTTTTTTACCCCGTTTACTTGACATATCGTTTTTTATATGGTAAAATAAATTAGTATATTATCGAATAATTCAGAAACGGGGTGACAGTATGGAGGAAAAACTCACAGAAAACGAGAGCCTGACATTCGCAAGGCTGGCACTCGCACTTGCAAACGACTATGAAAGCGTGTATTATCTGAATTCCGAAAACGGTCATTATGTGGAATATAAAGCGTCAGGCGCGGACAAAACGCTGACGGTGCTGTCACAGGGAGAGGATTTCTTCAGAGATACCGTTATTAATTGCAAAAAACTGGTCTATCCTGCCGACCAGGAAATGTTCCTTGCGACTTTCAACCGTGACGCAGTCATTGAAGCGGTGAAGAACGGCGGTTCATTCACGCTGAACTATCGTCTGGTAATAAACGGAGCTCCGTGTCATTACAGCCTTAAGACCATTCGCGGCACAGGTCCCGACGACAAGTACATAATCATCGGCGTGCGAAATGTTGACGCACAGGTAAAGCGCGAACAGGCGGAAAAGGAGGAAAGCGAGACATACTCCCATATCGCCAAGGCGCTCGCGAGCCGATATGAAGTCATATACTACATAGATTCCCGCAATTACAGCTACGTGGAATACAGCTCAAGCGAGCAGTACGCAAAGCTTGGCGTACAAAAGGAGGGCGACAACTTCTTTACTGCGGCGAAAGAGGACATCAAGGAATTCATTGACCCGGAGGACTGTTCAAGAATACTCGCCGAGCTTGAATGTGACAAATTCATAAAGAACCTTGGCATAAACGGCACGCTTACCCTCACCTATCGTCAGCTCCTCGGCGGGCGTTCACAGTATGTCTCGATGCTTGCGGTAAAGCCGAAGAACGACCCGAACCACATAGTCATCGGCGTTGTCAACATCGACGCGGACAAGCGCCGCGAGACCGCTTTCAGAGAAGCTCTCGGCAACGCGATAGAAGTCGCCAACCACGATTCACTCACATCTGTCCGCAACAAGCACGCATACTCCGCAATGGCGGAGGAAATGAACCGCAAGATAATGGACGGCGACGTTCACGACTTTGCGATAGCGGTCTTCGACATCAACGGACTGAAAGAGATCAACGACAAGCTCGGGCATATAGCGGGCGACGAGTTTATCAAGAGCGCCTGCAGCATGATATGCAAGACCTTCAAGCACAGCCCGGTGTTCCGTGTCGGCGGCGACGAGTTTGCGGTCATACTTATGGGCAGCGACTATAAAGACCGCGGTGTGCTCATGGGGCAGATAGAGAGCATGGTGAAGGAACACCGCCGCACGCGGCTCGTAACAGTGGCAGGCGGAGTATCCTCCTTCGACAGCAGGACGGACAGAACAGTGGACGATGTATTCGAACGTGCGGACGCTGCAATGTACGAAAACAAGAAGATGTTCAAATCCTCGCTGTTCTGACAGGCGCGACGGCGCCCACGGATCCCGTCTCGGGTTTACCTGAGGCGGGATATTTTTCTGCCTCGCAGTCCGGGGTAAATATCTAAACCGTTCGGCAGAGACAGGGCGCGACGGCGCCCGCGGATCCCGTCTCGGGT
>JAGBLA010000105.1 GCA_017635675.1 Ruminiclostridium sp. | reverse complement strand
GTCACATATTTTCCCGAGTTTAATTACAAGAAATACTGGCGGCTGCTCGAAAAGGTGTCCGGCGGGTATGAGTTCAAGAAGAACGAGTACAGCACCTACGAGAACCGGACGCACTTCACTCCCGTGTGGTATCCCGACGGCAGCTATACACCATACACATGGGTGCTTGACTGCTGGACACCGGCGGGAATGCTGTCTGTGAACCTCACCGACAGCGTAACGATCAAGGGCAATGTGTACGATGACTGGCATATTGCCAAAACATACTGAGAAAGGACGATTACATGACGAAGAAAAAAAGAATCATCAAAACCGCAGTTCTCCTGCTTGTGATGACCGTCTTCACGGCGGCATTCTCTGTCACAGCGTTTGCGGACGGAGGCAGCGTTTCACAGGCGATAGAGGGTACATGGAATACTGCATCGGGACAGATCAAGGACGTTGTCAACAATGTCGTATTCCCGATAATCGACGTTATTCTTGCGGTATTTTTCTTTGCTAAACTGGGCCTCGCATATTTTGATTACCGGAAAAGTGGGCACTTCGAGTGGACAGGTCCGGCGATACTGTTCGCGTGCCTTATCTTCACTCTGACCGCTCCCACATACGTCTGGACAGTTGCGGGGGTATAACGGATATGGCAGCAATGAACTTTTTTACATCGGAATTAAAAAAGATCGCCGACAGATGCGAATTTATCGGCGATGCCAAGTATGTCGGGAGAGCCTGCATGTTTAGGCTCTCCGATGATGTAACTGGAAAAATGGAGTTTATGACCGAAGGTATAGCGGATCATTACAGCGCACTCAAGCTGACCCTGTTCAACCGCAAAGAGGGCGTTATTGATACGCAGAAGATAAAGCTCGAAGATGTGATCGGCAAAATAAATGTCGGCGGAGATATGAGGAATCCGCATATATGGGTGTACGGACAGCCGGAATGGTACGGCTTCAAGCCTACGAACGCGAACTACGATGCTATGGCACAGGCTGCCGACGATTACCTTGAAATGTTCGCGGAGCCGCAGATGGGCGAGAGCATGGGAATGGGTATGTGATCACTGCATGACCTCAAGGGTGTCGGAATCTATGTAAATTATCGGTCGGTTCTTGTTTAGTGCATAACCGACCGCGTCCGGCATCGCGTCCCCCGCGGTGACCGCTATGACAATGTCGCAGTTATCGACCATGTAACGGTCGGCGGCATCGTACAAGTCTTCGTCCGTTTCGCAAAGATCGGTGTATTCAAGCGGGAGCGCGGGTGCGGAATCGGCTGTCTCGATCACCTTGTAATAGCGGTCGCGCCAATCCTCCGCCCAGCCCTCGTCCTGCAGATCGCACGGAACAACGACTCCGATCTTGACGGACTGACCGAGACCCCGAACTGCAAGAGCAATCTCAAGGCTCCAGAGCGGAACACCGAAGTCGCCGTTCGACATAACGGTAAATTCGGTATCACGGGCGACCTCTTGAAATATGGTCGAAAGCTTCTGTTTAAGCCCGATAACAATATCCTCGGCTTCGTTGTACTTGTAGCGAAGCTGCTCGACAGGAACCGACACGATAGCGGCGGTGTATTCTTTCTTCATAATCTTTTACTCCGATAAACAAAAAGTGTGCGACAATTAATGCCGCACACGAAAAATGCAGACATTGATTGTCGTCACACAATTTACCTCAATGATACTCCAAAAAGCACACAGAAGAAAAGCCTGCATTTTTACCGAAGTAAAAATGTGCTTATTTGGAGATGATTATTCTATTTTGAGGTAAAAGTGTGACATAAATAGTATATCACAAACTTTAGTATCTTGCAAGAGTTTTTTGCAAAATAAATCCCCGACAAAAGTCGGGGTTCACAGGTAGGTGAAACATTGTTTTTACTTGATTTCTCGGTCGATCAGCTGATGAATATGCTGCTCGACTGGATATACCAACAGATCGTAAAGGTCATAGGCGATTTCTTCGGCACGATAAACCAAATGGGTGTCGATCTGTTCAGCCAACCGTGGATACAGCAGATAGTGGCGCTGTTCTCGAAGCTCGGCTGGGCGCTGTTCGCAGTCGGATTCGTAGTGGCGATATTCGAGTTTGCTATCGAGTATCAGAACGGGCGCGGTGACCCGAAAGCCCTCGCATTGAACACGCTGAAAGGCTTCTTCGCGGTCAGCCTGTTCTCGGTGCTTCCCGTGAGACTGTACGCTCTGTCCCTCTCGATGCAGATCGGAATGAATTCGGATATGACAGGGTACACTCAGGTCGACGCAGTCAAAAGCTATGTGGATATAGCGCTCGATGTTATCAGCGTGAAGCTGTTCGGTCCGCTGCTCGCTATCATCATTATAGTCATGATGGCATACGCAGTGATCAAGGTGTTCCTCGCTTCGCTCAAGCGCGGCGGAATATTGCTGATACAGATAGCGATAGGCAGTCTGTATATGTTCAGCGTTCCGAGGGGCTACACGGACGGTCTCATAATGTGGATAAAGCAGGTCGTTGCTCTGTGTCTGACCTCGTTCCTGCAGTCAACAATGCTGATCGCGGGGCTGATACTGTTCAAGGACACATGGCTGCTCGGTCTCGGCGTAATGCTCGCAGCCGGAGAGATACCAAGGATCGCGGGCAACTTCGGACTGGAAACTGCCGCAAGACCGAATATAAACGCTGTTGTGAATACAGCGCAGTCGGCGGTGCATCTGGTAAAGATGGTCGCAAAGTAAAGGAGAAACAGCATGATAAACTATATTTACCCCGACAATCTGAAAAGCGCACCTATGCTGTTTCTCTGGCGGCTAAAAGACCTTGCCAAGATCGGTATAGGTGCGATAATAGCGGTGGTGGCTCTTGCGGAAACGGGATTCACGATACCGCTGGTAATAACGATAGCTTACGCATTCCTTGCCATACGGTTCGATGATACTTCGATACTCGATTTCCTGCGGTATGCGATAAACTACTTCTTTATCGAGCAGCAGGAATACCGTTGGCAGATGAAAGGTGGAGAATAATTGCAGACAAAAAAACAACAGCAGCTCGCC